>JBGVOJ010000368.1:0-3339 GCA_045126415.1 Eubacteriales bacterium
ACGCAAAGCATGGACGGCGGCAGCCAAGCCATGCGGTGTTATACGAAACGTAGCTGAATTGTAATGTGACGCACTACATTCCGGAGACGGAAGGGGTCTGTGCTGAACGGGGAGCGAAGCCCCGTGAAGTCGCTCCACTACTCCTGATGACTTTTATAACTATATGGCTACAAGTCTAACAAATTTCAGCCATACTCCACCGAAAATTCCTCCTTTTTCCCCTTCTATATCATGTCAACCCCACGAACCGGCTACAGCAGATTGAAGTTTTTGCGGAGCTTTTTTCAAAAAGCGACCGTATCCCCTTTCCTCCACCCCCGCACTCGCTCCCCCCGCTCCCCCCAAAGAGAGAAATTTCCATCTTGACAAATGCCCCACACGGTGATATAATGTAGCGTACAGATAAAATAAAGGCCGAGACGGGAAGAAGTAGTCCGGGGTGCGTCGTACAGAGAGCGGAAGTTGCTGGAAAATCCGCCGACAGTACCGGGTGAAGTAGTCCCCGAGCCGTGCGGGTGAACGGGAGAATTTCGCGGAAATTCTCAGGTAGCCTGCGCCGTATGTCCCACGTTACAGGGAAGAGGGATCCGGCATTGCGCCGGCGTCCTGCAGAGAGCACCCTGTTTATGGGTGAATCCGGGTGGTACCGCGCAAGTTCTGCGTCCTGTAGTTTGCTATGGGGCGTTTTTTATTTTTTCAATCAACGGAGGTGGCGGATATGCCGTATATTGTCGCTGTGTCCGGTGCGTCGGGGTCGGGAAAATCGACTTTCGCGGACGCGCTGAAAACTTTTCTTGAAACGAAACAGGGTCGCGTGTGCGTCATCGCTGCCGACCGCTATTTCAAAAAAGAACTCCCGAAGATGATCTCTCCCGCCGACGGTGAGGAGTACCCCGACTGGAATCATCCCGATTCCGTGGACATGCCCGCGTTTCTTGCGGCGGTCGCGGATGCAAAGGCTTCCGGCGGGTATGATTACATCATCATCGAAGGGGTCACGATCTTCTCTCACGAGAGCGTCCGGGAACTTGCGGATGTCAAAATCTATATCGACGCCGCGATCGAAATGCGCATCTACCGCCGCATCGCACGCAACGTCGTTACCAAGGGGCAGACCATCGAGTTCATCGGCGGATACTACCTCAAATGTGCCCGCTACCGCGAAATGGAATTCTCCCTCCCGTCCGCACGATATGCCGACTGGCACGTGGACAACGAATGGGGATTTGACATTGAAAAGGAAGGCGCAAAAATCCTCGAAAAGCTGAATACTTTATAATATCCCACGTTAATTTACCGAAAGGATTCAATAGAATGAGAAAAGAACTCCCCAAGACCTATTCTCCGTCCGAATTTGAAGGACGCATCTATGCCGACTGGTGCGAGCAGAAGCTCTTCACTCCCACCATCGACCACTCCAAGCAACATTACTCCATCGTTATTCCCCCGCCGAACATCACCGGTCAGCTCCACATGGGTCACGCGCTCGACAATACCCTGCAGGATATCCTGATCCGTTACAAGAGAATGCGCGGCTTCTGCACCCTCTGGGTCCCCGGTACCGACCACGCGTCCATCGCCACCGAAGCAAAAATCGTGGAAGCAATGCGCAAGGAAGGTCTCACCAAGGAAGACCTCGGACGTGACGGATTCCTGAAGCGTGCATGGGCATGGAAGGAACAGTACGGCGGACGCATCATCGAACAGCTCAAGAAAATGGGGTCCTCCTGCGACTGGACCCGCGAACGCTTCACCCTCGACGAAGGCTGCAGCAACGCTGTCCGCGACGTCTTCCAGAGACTCTACGACAAGGGTCTGATCTACCGCGGCGAACGCATCATCAACTGGTGCCCTCACTGCAAGACCTCCATCTCCAACGCCGAAGTTGACTACGAAGAACAGAAGGGTCACTTCTGGCACATCCGCTACCCGCTCGTCGGCGGAGGCGGATACGTTGAAGTTGCCACCACCCGTCCGGAAACCATGCTCGGCGATACCGCCGTTGCGGTCAACCCGAACGACGAACGCTACAAGCACATGATCGGTCAGTACGTCGTTCTCCCTCTCGTCGGCAGACGCATTCCGATCGTTGCGGACGAACACGCACAGCTTGACAAGGGTACCGGCTGCGTAAAGATCACTCCCGCGCACGACCCGAACGACTTCGAAGTCGGACGCCGCTGCCGTCTCCCGATGGAAGTTGTCCTCACCGAAGACGCAAAGATCACCGAAAATTATCCGAAGTACGCCGGCATGGACCGCTACGAAGCACGTAAGGCGATCATCGAAGACCTCCGTGCGGGCGGCTGGCTTGCGGAAATCGAAGACCTGACCCACGAAGTCGGCACCTGCTACCGCTGCGGCACTACCATCGAACCGATGATCTCCCTGCAGTGGTTCGTACGCATGGAACCCCTCGCAAAGCCCGCGATCGAAGCGGTCCGCGACGGCCGGATCAAGTTCATCCCGGAACGCTTCGACAAGAACTACTTCCACTGGATGGAAAACACCCAGGACTGGTGCATCTCCCGTCAGCTCTGGTGGGGTCACCGGATCCCCGCGTACTACTGTGACGCGTGCGGTCATACCGTGGTCAACAAGGACGGCTGCGAAGTCTGCCCGAAGTGCGGCGGCCACATGACGCAGGATCCCGATACGCTTGATACATGGTTCAGCTCCGCGCTCTGGCCGTTCTCCACCCTCGGCTGGCCGGAAGAAACCGAAGACCTCAAGTACTTCTACCCGACGAATACCCTCGTTACGGGCTACGATATCATCACTTTCTGGGTATCCCGCATGATCTTCAGTGCGCTGGAATACACCGACAACATTCCGTTCGACACCGTTCTCATCCACGGTCTCGTCCGTGACGCACAGGGCAGAAAGATGTCCAAGTCCCTCGGCAACGGCATCGACCCGCTCGAAATCATCGAAAAGTACGGCGCAGACGCACTGAGATTCGCCCTCGCGACCGGCAACAGCCCCGGAAACGACATGCGCTTCTCCGACGAACGTATTGAAGCGGCACGCAACTTCGCGAACAAGCTGTGGAACGCGGCACGTTTCGTCATGATGAACCTCACCATCGACAAGATCGAGCTTCCCGCAGCGGAAAAGCTGTCCGCGGAAGACAAGTGGATCCTCACCAAGTTCGAACAGTGTGTACAGAATGTCAACACCAACCTCGACAACTACGAAATCGGCGTTGCTCTGTCCTCCGTTTACGACTTCCTCTGGGACATCTACTGCGACTGGTACATCGAACTCTCCAAGCCGTCCGTTGCAGCAGGCGGCGAACGCGGCGAATGCGCACAGAACGTTCTTGCGTATGTTCTCCGT
>JBGVOJ010000369.1:0-2079 GCA_045126415.1 Eubacteriales bacterium
CGACGCAAGGGATTCCGCTACAACAACCTCGCGCCGCTGTTCAAGGATAAGATCGCGGAACCGTTCTTCGTAAAGGCGAAGTATTCCGCGGAAGAAGCAAACGCGCCCATCAAGCTCAGCCGCCACGAAGGACAGGAGTACAACTATATCATCTCCGGTAAGCTGAAGGTCTCCCTCGACGGACATACCGAAGTCCTCGAACCCGGCGATTCCATCTATTACGACAGCAGCAAGCCGCACGGTATGGTTGCCGTGGACGGCGACTGTGATTTCCTTGCGATAGTCATCAACCGCGGCGGCGCGGCGTACGACTATCCGGAAATGCTCGAGGAACCCAAGGTTGAATCCGCTGAAAATATCCTTTCTCCGCTGCCCGAAGATCCGGTTGCTCACCGCTTCATCGAATGCATCGAGGAAAACGGCAAGCTGAAGGAAATCAAGTTCCATAACGAAGACAAGTACAACTTTGCATACGATACTGTCGACGCCATCGCGGAAAAGACGCCCGACAAGCTCGCGCTCCTCCACCTCGACGTCAACAAGAACGAACGCCGCTTCACGTACCGTGATATTTCGCTCCTTTCCAACCGTGCGGCGAACTACTTTGCGTCCCTCGGCATCGGTCACGGCGACACCGTCATGCTCGTCCTGAAGCGTCACTGGCAGTTCTGGATCGCGTCCATCGCCATCCACAAGCTTGGCGCCGTTGCCATCCCCGCAACCCATATGCTCGTCGAACATGACTTCGAATACCGTTATAAGTCCGCGAGTGTCAAGGCAATCGTCTGCACCGGCGACGGTGAGACGGCAATGCACGCTGAAAACGCAGAAAAGCTCGTTGAGCAGGACATCATCAAGATCATGGCGAACGGCAAGCGCGACGGCTGGTATTCCTTCGACGAAGAATTCATGAACTACTCCGACGAATTCGAACGCCGTATGGACGCGTGCGGCAACGAAACGATGTATATGCTGTTCACGAGCGGCACGACGGGTTATCCGAAGATCGCGGCTCACAGCTACAAGTACGCGCTCGGTCACTACATCACGGCGCGCTACTGGCACAACGTTGACCCGAACGGCATCCACTTCACGATCTCCGACACCGGCTGGGGCAAGGCACTCTGGGGCAAGCTGTACGGTCAGTGGCTCTGCGAAAGCTGCGTCTTTGCGTACGACTTTGAAAAGTTTGACGCAGCGGACATTCTCCCGCTGTTCCAGAAATACGGCATCACGTCCTTCTGCGCGCCGCCGACGATGTTCCGCTTCTTCATCAAGGCGGGCATCGAAAACTACGATCTGTCCAGCCTGAAGCACGCGACTATCGCGGGTGAAGCACTGAATCCGGAGGTATTCTACAAGTTCAAGGAATACACGGGTCTGTCGCTGATGGAAGGATACGGACAGACGGAAACCACGCTGACGATTGCGAACTTTGTAGGCGACACGCCGAAGCCGGGTTCCATGGGACGTCCGTCTCCGATGTACGACATCGACATCCTCACGCCGGAAGGCAAGTCCTGCGAAGTGGGTGAAACGGGTGAAATCGTTGTCCGCACGACGAGCGGCACCCCGGCAGGCTTATTCAAGGGTTACTTCCGGAACGAAGAAGCGACAAAGGAAGCATGGCACGACGGCTACTACCACACCGGCGACACCGCATGGCGTGACGAAGACGGCTACTTCTGGTATGTCGGCCGTATTGACGACGTCATCAAGTCCTCCGGCTACCGCATCGGTCCGTTCGAAATCGAATCGGTCATCATGGAACTCCCCTACGTCCTCGAATGCGCCATCACCGCTGTCCCGGACGAAATCCGCGGTCAGATCGTCAAGGCCTCCATCGTCCTCGTTCCCGGCAAGGAAGGTACCGACGAACTCAAAAAGGAAATCCAGACCTACGTCAAGGAACACACCGCACCCTACAAATACCCGAGAATTGTCGAATTCATGTCCGAGCTCCCGAAGACCATCAGCGGCAAGATCCGCCGCGTCGAACTTCGCGCGCAGGATGCGAAGAAATAATGTTTTTCTTGAGGGGAACCTTTTCAGAGGAAAGGTTCCCCTCAAACTCCCCTC
>JBGVOJ010000370.1:0-9396 GCA_045126415.1 Eubacteriales bacterium
AATGGATATAGTATGTGCATATTTTTCGGAAGGAGGCGTTTTTGGTGTTGAAAGTGGTAAAAATTATCCTGATCGTTCTTTTGTCGCTGCTGGTTCTTGTGTTCGGCGTGATTCTGCCGATTGTTTCGGTTTCGGTTTACAAATCGGTTTTCGACGTCCGCTTTGAAACGGATGTGGACGAATATTTTACCGCAGAAGATTACGACGGTCTGAATGTGGAACATGTTTCGTTCAAGACAAAGCAGGGACATAACCTCGCGGGATACAAGTACCGGATGGAGGATGTAACCGACCCGAAGGGTGTTGTTGTTTGGGCGCACGGTTTCGGCGGAGGCGGTCACTGCATCTATCTGCCGATGATCCATTATTTTGCGCAGCACGGGTACGATGTTTTTGCGTATGACGCGACCGGAAACAACGAGAGTGAGGGCGACGTGATCGGCGGATTCCCGCAGGGAGTGATCGACCTCGATTACGCCATCCGCTATGTGAAGGACGATGCGGCGTACAGCGGTCTGCCGATTTTTCTGGCCGGACACAGCTGGGGCGGGTATTCCGTCGGGAACGTGATGAATTTCCATCCGGATGTGCGCGGCGCGGTGCTGTTTGCGGGAGTGGACAGTTCGATCGCGATTATTCAGCAGGAAGGACGCAGTTATGCCGGAGACTGGGCGAAGCTGCTGATTCCGTATGTCCGGATTCATGAGTGGATCAAGTATGGCAAATACGCCATGACGACCGCGACAGAAGGGATTGGTGCCGCAGAAAACGCGGAAATCCTTGTCGTTCACAGCACGGACGACACGACGGTTCTGCAGGAAAACGGCTACGATCTTTTCTATGCGGAACACGGTGACAGCGAACGCGTCCACTTTGTTCTTTATGACAATCGCGGACACAGCAATCTGTTCTACACCGAAGACACAATGATCGAACGTCAGCTGATCGACATCGACTATGATTTTTATGTGATGGACAATTGGCTGGAAAAGAACGATGAGACCTACGCTGCGTTCCGTAAGGAATTCATCGACTACTCGGTGTACTATAAGATGGACGACGATCTCATGGGACAGGCGGTTGCCATGTTCGACCGGCAGCTCGGAAAATAAAAAAATGGGGAAAACGGAATGTTTTCCCCATAATTTTTTATATTCAGATTTCCAGAATGTTTTCACTCTTCATCAGCACTTCACGGACGTCTTCCGCGAGGTCGCCGGTGGTGATGTATTCGCCGTCGCCGAGGGTGATGACGATCATGCCTGCACCGGTGAGCGCCTGCTTCTGTTCGTCGGACAGGTGAGCGGCAAAGTAGGGCAGACGGTTTTCGTCGAACAGCGCGCGTTCGAGAGACTTGCCGTAGTCCGCGTCGGTGACACCAACGGTCAGCGGCTTCTGTCCGAGGTACTTCGCACGTTCTGCGGGTGTTACCGCTGCACCGCGCTTGATGTCCGCCGTGTCCGCGAGAGCTTCGGTGATGATACCGCCGCCGGAGATTTCGTAATTGTCAACAATGACGAAACGACCGGTTTCCGGAACCGCCGCGCCGATGTCGAACGCGATGTCGCGTTCGCACTCGATTTCGCAGTCCGCGATGTCGTTCTTGTTCGCGTGGTCGGGACCGATGATCTTGTCGAGCGAGGAGGCATCAAGGGAGCTGTAAATCTTTGTCACACGGCACGCGATTTTTGCGGTGCAGGACTTGATGATGTATTCGTGACCGACGGTCAGAGGCGTACGTCCGAGCCAGAACATACTCGCGCGGAAGCGTCTGCCGACGACCGGCGGAACTTCGTCTTCGCGGCATGCGATTTCGCCGCGGTGGACGTAAATCTGCGTTTCGGTCGTGAAGCCGCAGGATTTTCCCTTAAAGAACGCTTCCGGGGCCGGATGCGCGGAGGGATCCATGAACCATTCTTCGAGATTCTTGACAGTCGTGGTCTTTTTCGAAGGATAGAAAATCACCTTGTCACCGCGGCGGAGCGAACCGGATTCGCACATCCCGGCGATGATACGGCGGTCGTCGCCGCCTTCGGTGAACTTATAAACGTCTTCGACCGGCATACGGAAGGGCTTGTCGTCCGCATTGCCGCCGCCGACGAAGCGGTCAAGCTGTTCGAGGACATTCGCACCTTCGTACCACGGCGTGTTTTCGGAGTGGTTCGCGATGTTGTCGCCGTCCATGGCGGAAACGGGGATGAATGCCGCCGGAGAGATGCCGATGGAGTTCAGGAATTCCGTGTACTTCACGCAGATGTCGTCGTAGATCGCCTTGTCGTACTTCACGAGGTCGATCTTGTTGACGAGAACGGCGATCTGGGTGATGCCGAGCATTTCGAGCATATACCCGTGACGGCGGGAGTTTTCGCAGATACCTTCAGCCGCGTCGATGACGAGCAGGGCAGCGTCCGCACGGGATGCGCCGGTAATCATGTTCTTGAGGAATTCGATGTGTCCGGGCGCGTCGATGATGATGTACTTGCGCATCTCGGTTTCAAAGAAACAGCGCGCGGTGTCGATGGTGATTCCCTGTGCGCGTTCGTCCTTGAGCGCGTCGAGAAGGAAAGCGTATTCGAACGGCTTGCTGGTTTTCCGGCAGAGTTCGCGGATGCTTTCGATTTTTCCGTCGGGAAGGGCGTGCGTGTCCGCCAGCAGACGGCCGATCACGGTACTCTTCCCGTGGTCAACGTGACCCGCCACGACGATATTCATATGCTGTTTATCTTTCATAATATGTAAACTCCAAGTTCAATAGTAGTATAGCTGCGGAGCCGGAAAATCACATATACCCGTCTCTTCTGAGTTCTTCAAGTCCGCCGCCGTCTTCCTTGTCCTGTTCGCGGCCGCTGCGTTCCGCGATGTGGGAGAACTTGCCGGATTTCAGTTCCTCGATGATATCGTCGAGGTTCTTTGCGGTGGATTCGACCGGCTTGGTGCAGGGCCAGCAGCCGAGCGAACGGTAACGCTTGCCGTCGCCCTGATCGAAGTACAGGGAAACAACCGGTACGCCTTCGCGCTTGATGTATTCCCAGATGTCGACTTCGGTCCAGTCGAGAAGCGGATGGATGCGGACGTGCGTGCCGGGAGCGAAGTCGGTCTTGTACTGACCCCAGAATTCCGGCGGCTGGTCGTCTGCGTCCCAGTCGTTGTGCTTGTCGCGGGGGCTGAAGTAGCGTTCCTTGGAGCGGCTGCCTTCTTCGTCCGCACGTACACCGACGATAACGCCCGTGAAGGGTTCACGGTTTTCGTCCTTTTCGTAGAGACCGGTCGCGTGGTTCAGGCGATAGCGCGGCCATTCGCCGGAGAGTGTGTTTGCCAGAGCGGTGGTCTTGAGTTTGCGGCAGCATTCGATACGGGTCGCGTTACCGTCCGGGAAGGTGTCCTTCGCGTCGAGGGCTTCGCGGTTTTCGCCGTAGATCATGTCGAGTTTCCATTCCATCGCAAGACGGTCACGGTACTCGATCATTTCGGGGATCTTGTAGTGCGTGTCAACATGGACGAGCGGGAACGGAACATGACCGTAGAACGCCTTTCTTGCGAGGCAGAGCAGAACGGTGCTGTCCTTCCCGATGGACCACAGCATACACAGATTTTTAAATGCCGAATAGGATTCCCGCAGAATGTGGATACTGCGCGATTCGAGCATATCAAGATGACTGTACATAGTTCTTTCCTTTATTTATAAAAATGGGGGAGAGCGTTGGGAGGAACTTTTTCAAAAGTTCCTCCCAAACCCTCTTCAAAACTTTTCAATCTGAGACAGGGATTTGGTGCAGTTAAAGGGTGGGGAGTTTCAGTGCGGATTCCGGGTGGTTCAGAATGATGAATCCGCCGTGGTTGACCGGATCGGCACGGTTCGCGGGAACTTTGTTTCCTTCCGCGTCGGTGTAGATGCCGCCCGCTTCTTCGCAGATGATCTGCATGGCGGCGGTGTCCCATTCCTTCATGAAGGAGCCGAAACGGTAGTGGATGTCCGCTGCGCCTTCCGCGATCAGGCAGCCTTTGAGGCAGCTGCCCGCCGTGATGGTATCGGCAATGCGGTCGGCGTTGAGGTCGAGCAGAGCTTCGGTCTGTTTGTCCCCGTGGGAACGGCTTGCCGTGATGATGAGTTTGTCCGATTCCTCGCCGGTCGTACCGGTACGGTCGGACACATGGATGCGGTTTGCCGGATCGAAGACGTTTTCCGGAATTTCGTCAAACGAAATTTTGTAGGAGCCGTGACCTTCGGCCGCATAATACAGCAGACGTTTGGCAGGAACGGCAATCACACCCGCGTACACACGGCTGTGGGTCGCAAATCCGATGGAAACGCAGAACTCGCCGTTGCGGTGGATGAATTCTTTTGTCCCGTCAAGCGGGTCGATGATGAACACGCCCGCATTGTTGGAAAGACGTTCCGGAATCCCGTGCAGATCGGCGGCGGAGGATTCTTCCTCGGTCAGAATGCTGTATGCGGGATATTTTTCACGGAAATACGTCGTCAGAACTTCGTTGGACGCGGTATCCGCCGTGGTCAGCGGGGATGCGTCTTCTTTGAAGGAGACGTCGTACTTGCCGTCGTAGATTTCCATGATTTTTGCCGACGCGAGCATGGCGGCATCCAGCATGGAATGCACCAGTTCCGCGGGATTGTAGATACCCTTTAGTGCGGCATTTACAAGGGTTTCCGCACATTCTTCGGCAGTGCCTGCGGTCGTGTCGAGAACAATGTCCGCGTTTTCCGGGATTTCGTACGGTGCGGAGACGCCGGTGAAGTTGGCGATTTCTCCCGCGAAGGCACGCTTGTACAGTCCCTTCGGATCACGTGCGGCGCAAACGTCCACGGACGCCTTGACGTAAACTTCATAGAAGTCTGCCGTTTCGGAAATGATTTCCCGGGCGGTGTCACGGGACTGCTTGTCCGGCGAGATGGTGCAGACGACGACGGTCAAACCTGCGGATGCCATCGCTTTCGCGAGGTACGCGATCCGGCGGAGGTTTTCGTGACGGTCTTCCGCCGAGAAGCCGAGCCCCTGACAGAGACCGGTGCGGACGGTGTCGCCGTCGATCATGAATGCGGCGTGACCTTCTTCGGTCATGCGGCGTTCAAACTGTACGGCGATCGTGGATTTCCCCGAACCTGACAGACCGCTCATCCAGAAAACAGCGGGAACGGATCCGGTGATTTTCCGACGTGCTTCCGCTGCCACACCGGAGCGGTGCGGCGTAATATTGTTAGCGAGCATATTCACTCCGATTTTATAATAATTCTATAGTATACATTATATTATAGAACGGTGGCGTGTGTCAACGGAAGAATCAAAAAAGCGCGGAAATCATCAAATTTAGTTCTTTTTTGATACAAAAAATGGGCATAAACCAAGCGATTCGGAGGGATATTATGGAGAAAATCACTGTGGGAAGAACGCGGAAAAAATCAAAAGCGGAGGATATTTCCGCCGGTTCCGGACGTCGCGGTGCTGCGGACGCGGTGTTCGTTTTCGGCGCGGCGGCGGTGTGCGTGATGCTGACATTGCCGCTGCTGCCGTCTTCGGCAGAACGTACGGCGCCGGAGGATGGGGCAGCGGTGATGGTAATGAGTTCGGCAGTACAGGCAGGGGAATTGCCGGCGAGGGAGGAACTGATCGCGCCGTCCAATGCGGAAGAGGAGGAATGGAGTTTTTATGATTACATCGGTGAACTGTTTGCCGGACTGATTTCGGGACGCGGCTGACGGGTGGATAAACTGCTTCTTCTGCTGACAGCGGCGGTTCTGCATGAACTGGGGCATGTGCTCTGCGCAGCTGCCCTGCATATTCCGTTTGCGGGACTGACATTCCGTCCGTGCGGCGCAGTGATGACGTTCGATTTTTCCGCCACAACGTACGGCAGGGAGCTGTGCGTTCATCTGGCCGGCGCCGGGATGGGTGTGCTTTCCGCCGTACTGGTTCTCCGGATCTTTGGAGACACGGCAGTGTATTTTGCCGGAGTTTCGGTCACGCTTGCCGTTCTGAATCTTCTTCCCATCGAAGGGTTTGACGGCGGCGGTGCGCTTTTCTGTCTGCTTGCATTGTGTCTTCCGGCAGGTTATGCGGAACGCGGCTGCCGCGCAGTTTCACGGGGAATGCTGCTTTTGCTGTGGGCGGCGGTACTGTGGCTGGAACTGAGACTGCGCACCGGTACAGTCCTTCTGATGTATCTTCTGTATGTGATGATTTTTTATACCGGAATTGTGAATTTTCAATAGATTCTCTTGCAATTTTCGGGAAAGTGTGCTATATTATAATGCTATCGAAGATATGTAAAGAACATGTAAAAGGGATTCCGAAGGAGAATCTAAGAAAACATGAAAATTGTAATTGTAGGCTGCGGCAAGGTGGGGTATACGCTTGCCAAGCAGCTTTCCATGGAAAACCTTGATATCACCATCATCGATAACAGTTCGAAGGTTATCGAAAAGACGCAGGAGACGCTTGACGTAATCGTCATGTCCGGTAACGGTGCCGCCCTTGAAATTCAGCGGGAGGCGCGTGTGGACGAAGCAGATCTTCTGATTGCCACGACCGATTCGGATGAACTGAACCTGCTGTGCTGCATCGTCGCGAAGCGTCTCGGATGCCGCCATACGATCTCGCGGGTACGCAACGCGGATTATATGAACCAGCTCCAGTTCATGCGCGACGACTTCGGTCTGTCGATGACGGTCAACCCGGAATTTGCGACCGCGCGGACGATCTTCCGTTTTCTGCAGTTCCCGTCGTTTCTGAAGATCGATTCGTTCGCGAAGGGACGCGTGGAACTGGTGGAACTGAAGCTGGCGGAAAACAATGTTCTGGTCGGAAAAAGCCTTGACAAACTGACAACGGAACTGCATCTGAAGGTTCTCGTATGCGTTGTCGAGCGTGACAACAAAATTTTTATCCCGAAAGGTGACTTTGTCCTGCGTGCGGGAGATAAGATCAACGTCACTGCGCCCCGCTCGGAACTGGCAAAGATGATCAAGCGGCTGGGGATCAGCACGCAGAAAATCCGCAATGTCATGATAATCGGCGGCGGACGGATCGCGGAATATCTGGCGGATGAACTCATCAAATCCGGCGTGGACGTCAAGATCATCGAGCAGGATACGGAGCGTGGGCTGGAGCTTGCGGCACGGTTTCCGGAGGCACTTATCATCAACGACGACGGTTCGAGCCACGACGTACTTCTGGCGGAAGGGATCCGCGAAACGGACGCAGTATTGACGCTGACGGGGATAGACGAACAGAATCTGGTGATCTCCATGTACGCGGAGCACATCGGTGTGCCGAAGACGGTCACGAAGATGAACCGCAGCGAGTACAGCGAGCTGTTCTCGGACAAGGAAATCGGCAGCACGGTCTGCCCGAAAGATGTTATCGCGGCGGAAATCGTTCGTTACGTGCGTTCCATTGACAATACGGACGCGTCCATCATCACGCTGCACCGGATTGTTGAAGGAAAGGCGGAAGCGATCGAATTCATCGCGAACGCCCAGACAGCGGGACTGGACACGCCGCTCAAGGATCTGAAACTGAAGAAAAACATTCTGATTGCGTGTATCAGCCATAACGGAAACGTCATTATTCCGCGCGGTATGGACCGGATTTCGTACGGCGACACGGTCATCATCGTCACGGCGGCGGACGAACCGATTGTCGAGCTGAATGATATCTTTGAAGAAGAGGACTGACCGCAGGAACGGATAAAAAAGACTATGAATAAAAAAATTGCGTTAAAATACCTCGGCTACATGATGGTGATCGAGGGGGCGTTCATGCTTCCGGCGATGCTGATCGCGCTGTTCGGCGGAGAAAAGCCGTCACTGTTCGGATTTGCCGGGACGATTGCGCTTCTGTTTGCTCTCGGCGGGCCGCTTCTTCTGCTTCGTCCGAAGAATCAGACGCTGTATGCGAAAGACGGGTTCTTCATCGTCGCGCTGTCGTGGATCGTTCTGTCGGTGTTCGGCGCACTGCCGTTCACAATCAGCGGAGCGATCCCGAGGTACGTGGACGCGTTCTTTGAAACGGTTTCGGGCTTTACCACCACGGGTGCGAGCATCCTGACGGAAATCGAGAGTCTGCCGAAGTCGATTCTGTACTGGCGCAGCTTCACGCACTGGCTCGGCGGGATGGGCGTGCTGGTCTTTATTCTGGCAATCATTCCGAAATCGGCGGGCAGCGGGGTTTCCCTGCATATTCTGCGTGCGGAAAGCCCGGGGCCGGTCGTCGGGAAACTGGTGCCGAAAATGCGGAGTACGGCGCGGATTCTGTATGCGATCTACATCGCGATGACGGTGCTGATGATCCTTCTGCTGATCGTGGGCGGAATGCCGCTGTTTGATGCGCTGACGGTCTCTTTCGGTACGGCGGGGACGGGCGGTTTTGCGATTACGAACAACAGCATCGCGGCATACGACAGTTACTACCTGCAGGGTGTGATCACGGTCTTCATGCTGCTGTTCTCGGTCAACTTCAACATTTATTATCTCCTGCTTTCCAAAGAATTCCGTGCGGCGTACAGGGATACGGAACTGCGCGTTTTCCTCGGGATCGTGTGCGTGTCCGTTCTGGCAATCGCGGTCAATGTCTGGCAGACCGGTCAGGCATTGTGTGAGACTTTCTTCGGTGCGCTGCACCACAGTGCGTTCCAGGTAGCGACGATTGTTTCGACGACGGGATTTGCGACCACGGACTTCAACCAGTGGCCGGCATTCTCGAAGATGATCCTGCTTCTGCTGATGTTCATCGGTGCGTCGGCAGGGTCTACCGGCGGAGGTATGAAGGTATCGCGTGTGATTATCCTCGCCAAGTCGATTCTTTCGGAAATCAAGAAGCTGATCCACCCGAACAGCATCAAACTTGTCCGCGTGAGCGGCAAGGTGGTCAGCCCGGATGTTGTTCACAGCGTCAACGGCTATTTCGCGGCGTATATCGCGCTCATTGCGTTATCCACGCTGTGTCTTTCCATTGACAATTTCAACTTTGAAACGACCTTCTCCGCTGTTGTTGCCTGCTTCAACAACATCGGGCCGGGCTTTGATATGGTCGGTGCAGCTGGCAACTACAGTGCGTTCTCCGACTTCGGAAAACTCGTCCTGTGTGCCGACATGCTGCTCGGCCGTCTCGAGATTTTCCCGATCCTCCTCCTCTTCAGCCCTTCGCTGTGGAGACGGACGAAGTGAGAATTTTTTATTGGGGAAACCTTTTTTGAGGAAAAAGGTTTCCCCAAACCCCTTCCAAAAACCTTTTCAGACGAATAAAAAAACAAGGTGCAGTGCGAATTTTTTGTTGGATTTGCAATACACCTTATTTTTTATCTATTTGTATGAAAGTTTTTGAAGAGGGGGGCGGGGTGTAAAATTTTTTAAAAACATTAATCCCCCCAAAATAATTTATT
>JBGVOJ010000371.1:0-2567 GCA_045126415.1 Eubacteriales bacterium
TTCAAGGATTCCATCTACATGGCAACCGGTGGCATCTCCCTCGCCGACAACAATGCTACTTACTGTATCTACTTCAACAAGAGAATCGCGACCGACTACAATATCCCGAATCTCTACGAAATGGTCGACAACATGACCTGGACGATCGACAACTACCGTGCATTCGCGGAAGCTTACGGCGCAGATACCGACAACGACGGCAACCATGTCAATGACCCCGAAGACGAATACGGCGTATACATCTGGGACGACATCATGATGGGTATCGTCAATGCTTCCGGTATCAAGTGCTGCACCATCAATCAGGAAACCGGTGCGCTTGAACTCTCCCTCTTCAGCGAAAAGTTCGTTGACGCGTTCAACAAGTTCACCCTCTACGCATACAACAAGGACACCACCTGTGCTTACCAGAGAAACGGCTACGCCGCAGACTACGGCGCAATCGCCTTCAAGGAAGGCCGTGCACTCTTCTTCATGGTCAACCTCGGCGCAGCCATCGGTCTCCGTGAAATGGACGACGACTTCGGTATCCTCCCGCTCCCGCTTTACGATGAAAATCAGGATCGTTACTATAACTCCATCGCATCCTGGGCAGGCGCATTCTACTGTATCCCGAGAAACTCCTACGGCGATGAAGGCTTCTCCCGTGCCGGCTACCTCACTCAGGCGCTCGCATACGAATCCCTCTACACCCTCACCCCCGCTTACTACGACCAGACTCTGAAGGGCAAGACCTCCCGTGACGAAGAATCCTCCGCAATGCTCGACCTGATCTTCGCTACCCGTACCTACGACTTCGGCTGGTATTTCGAAATCGGCGGCTACAACGAAGGCATCATGAACCTCCTCCGCAATTACTCCTCCGACGTTACCTCCATGTATCAGACCAACAGCAAGAGAGCTACCAAGGTTCTCGACAAGTACAACGAAGCAATCCTCGAGCTCATCGACCAGGAAGGCTGAGTCCATTCCTGAAAAAAAACACCCTCCTGGGTGTTTTTTTCATCCTTTTGGTGTCAGCCAAAAAACAGGCACCGTACTCATCGTACAATGCCTGTTTTTTCTATCACTTCGTCCGCCATGTCGTCCGGAGTACGCACACGTCCTCCGCCGCATGCATCCGGTACGATCCGCATGGCGTCGCTTTTCCGGAACCAGATCAGCTGCCGCTTCGCGTAATGACGGGTCGCCAGCTTGATCTCCGCCGCCACGTCTTCGAGCGTGCATTCGCCGCGGAAATACGGCGCGAATTCTTTATAGCCGATCGCCTGATACGCCGTTTTGCTCAGATTCGGATAATTCAGCACCCAGCGTGCTTCCTCTTCCAGTCCCTCGGTCATCATGATGTCCACACGCCGCTCGATCCGTTCGTACAGGAACGCGCGGTCGGCAAACTCAAGAATCACCGGCATGTTGTCGTACAAAACCTCGCCGGACACCTGCATTTTATCCGTCTCCGTCTTGGTCTTTCCGGTCGTTTCGAAGACTTCAATCGCCCGTACCACCCGCTTGACGTTGTTCGGGTGAATCGCTTCCGCCGCTTCCGGGTCAATCGCCGCCAGACGGGCATGGAGTGCCTCATTGCCGTGTTCCGCCGCGTAGGCGAACAGTTCCTCCCTCAGGGCTTCATCCCTCCCCCCCGGCTCAAACGAGGTCAGGCGCATGAGAGAATCGTGATACATCCCCGTTCCGCCGCAGAGAATCGGCAGTTTTCCCCGTGCATGGATGTCCTCAATCACTTCCCCGGCCGCACGGGCGTAATCCGCCGCGGAAAACTCCGTATCGGGGTCAATGATGTCGAACATATGGTGCGGAACGCCGTCCCGTTCTTCCATCGTCGGCGTCGCCGTACCGATGTCCATCCCGCGGTACAGCTGCATGGAGTCACAGGAAACCACTTCCCCGTTCAACCGTTTCGCCAGCGCGATAGCAAGTCCGGTTTTGCCCGATGCGGTCGGCCCGAGAATAGATAATGTCTTGATTTTAGTCATAGATTTGTCCCAAACATTATTTCTACTTATTTTTAAAGTTTTTTGAAAGGGGTTTGGGGAAAACTTTTTTTCAAAAAAGTTTTCTCCAAGAAAAAATTCTTTATAACTCACAGACCTGGTCGCCGTCTTTGGCAATGTAGTTGGTCTTCACGCCGATTTCGTTCATCCAGCCCTGCACGACAACCGTCTGCCACATATGGGTGTTGTAGCCCTTTCCGGCATCGTTGTTCCAGAGCCATGTCGGGGTCGGCCACAGACAGATTTCCGGAGAAACGGCTTCGTAGAACGCGCGGTCACAGCCATTCTGCCCGTGATGTGCCATCTGGCAGATGTCTGCCTTCAGCTTTTCCGGAACAAGCCGGAGCATCTTCCGTCCGGCTTCCACGCCGCTGTCGCCGGTAATCAGCAGCTTCTTTCCGCCGAGGGTCACGGTGAATACCATCGACGCGTTGTTGCAGACATTGCGGTTCAGTTCGTAGTCATGCGTGTACAGCACTTCGATGTGCGCCGCACCGATGTCGAATTCGTCACCGCCGGACGTGAAGCAGACACGGTCGGCGAATACAGGCAGAAGTT
>JBGVOJ010000372.1:0-13006 GCA_045126415.1 Eubacteriales bacterium
CTAGCAATGAGAATGTTACACAGGCATTGGTGGACGCAGGGTACCCGATGTGCCGCAAGACAATGACGGAATATCGTTCTCTTGCAGTCGATTGTGTCAGTTCGATTCTGTGGGGGTTCTCGTCGAGAGACTGCAGAGAGATTTTGGATAGGTTTGTTGAGGAGTGAAAAATCCGTCGGCAGTGAATCCGGCGGATTATTAATCATCTTCATTTGAATTTTGGAACAATTCTTCAAGGGGAACATTCAGAATTTTAGCAATAACATAGATTTCCTTATCGGTTGCGATCCTAACCTGTCCTTCCAGTTTTGAATAACTTGTCGGATTCATGTCACACCCCATAACCTGCATTTTGGATATGAAATCCTTTTGTGATATTCCGCGCTCTTTCCGAAGACGCTCTACAGTTTTACCGATGATATTGGCTGTTCCGTAAGCTTGTTTTCTGGTTTTCAAAAATATCACCGCCTGACTGTATAATTCTGTAATAGAAATTATATAGCCAAAATCACTTGACATAATTCCGAAACGGAATTATAATAAAGATAATTCCAGAAAAGAATTATAGCTTGTTATAGAAAAAACTGCCTGTTACTCAAGAGAATAACAAGCAGTTTTACGGATCAAGATTCGCATTGTCGAACAACGGGGAATCAAAGAAATCTACAAGGTTGATGTCTAGTCCCTGACATAATTCATGCAGAACTCGAAGATTAAGAGCTTTATTGCGGCAAAGGATGATATTGGATATCGTCCCTCTGGTTACGCCGGAACGTGCATATAATTGGTACTGCGTCATATTCCGTTCTGCAAGCAGTTCGGATAGCCTTTGGCTGGCAGCTTCGTTTAGTTTCATAGATCGACTCACAAATAGTATAAAAAATTATACTATTAGTATAAGCGATTCGGTGATTTAATCCGTATAAAATTTTATACGCTTTTGCTATAATATGAAAAAAGAGCGGAATTTATATTAAGAAACAGGTGATAACATTGATTATAACTTTCTGCGGACACAGTAAATTGATAGAACAAAATACCATCTGTCCCCATTTGACCCGCGAACTTCGTACCCTTCTGGAGCACGGGAATCACAAATTCTATCTCGGCGGGTACGGAGATTTCGATTTGCTTGCTGCAAAGGTTCTGTATGAACTGAAACAGGAGTATCCTGAAACTGAAACCATTCTGATTCTGCCTTATCTGGATAGGAAAGTGGATGCTTCTCTGTATGACAGCACCATCTATCCGCCTCTGGAAAATGTGCCGAAGCGGTATGCAATCTCTCGGCGAAATAAATGGATGGTCGAACAGGCAGACATGGTGATTGCTTGTGTGGATCACGACTGGGGCGGCGCGTCAAAGACACTTGAATATGCTGTGAAAAAGGGACTTCGGATCATCAATCTCGGAGGGCTTCAATATGATGAACCGTAAACTGTGGACATTGATTCTGATGATTGCTGCTTCACTTTCTATGTTTTCCTGTGAAGATGAAATGTCCGAATATGAAAAAACAAAAATAAACTTTCTGGAAAATGCAAAGCGTATAGAGGAAGCCATGCAGGAAGTTGACCCGGATTTCAAATCCCTCGGTTATACCGAGGTGATGAAAATTTCATATGAAATCGAAGGAGGCGGTGACATCCAGTATTACTACTGTAAGACAAGCTACTTCGATGAAATTCCCGAGCTGACCGGTGTACATTTGGAGGCAATCCGGGGTGTAATCGATCCGGATATGGCGGAAAACAGCAGGGAGGCTGAAGTCCTGGATTATGATGCAATCATCTATACTCTGGAAGGTCGTGAATACCTTTGCTGGTCACTCTCGCCGGAGGATAGCTGTGTTCTGGAATATACCCCCGGAACCATTTCCGAAGATGACATATGGATGATGGCGGAAAGTGTACAGAATTCAAATGTAACAGGAGAATAACAGTATGTTTCTATCTCAAAACGATACGAACAACTCCGAACAATATATTACTGTGAAGGAAGCTCTTGAAAAGATATTCCTGGAAGAGTCTGAAAAAGAGTGGGCGGAGATCGAAAAGCTTCCGGAAGCAGAATTCAGTAGGCGGCATAAAATTTGGTCCAACCGGTTATTCCGTGAGATTATCGGGAGCAGTAAGATTCCGTATCCGGAAGTGGATCATTTTCTGGAACGGATCAGAAGCAGACTGGTTGTGAAACTGCATCTGGAAAAATACTTCTGGCGAAAGTACAGATGAGATAATCAAGGTAAATTACAACTGTGTAATACAAACTTGTTAAATAACACACACCTGACAGAAATCGTTTATGCTGAAGCGATTTTTACAGGTGTGTTTTTTGTAATACAATTGCAGGCGGAGCGAAAAATTATCACTTTAACATTTCTCAAACAATTCTGAATTAAGTCGCAAACATCACTGCGGTATAATACAGTCACAAAAGAACAAAAGAGGACACCTATGAACGAAAACAACACTTTTCAGTAT
Organism: Eubacteriales bacterium; assembly: GCA_045126415.1. Classification (GTDB taxonomy): domain Bacteria; phylum Bacillota; class Clostridia; order Oscillospirales; family CAG-272; genus UMGS1696. The sequence goes on from JBGVOJ010000372.1 coordinate 2,484, forward strand.
ACCTATTCCGCTTCTCGGAACAAAGAAATCGAATCCATCCGAAAGAAGTATCTGCCGCAGGAAGAAAACAAGCTGGACCTGCTCAGACGGCTGGACAGCACAGTGAATAATGCAGGTATGATCGAATCCCTGAGTGCAGGAATCCTCGGCTGTCTGGGATTCGGCACCGGTATGTGCTTCTTCCTGAAAGTGCTCGGCAGTTCTGTCATTCCCGGTATTCCGCTGTGTCTGCTGGGTACTGCTGCCATGCTCGCCGCATACCCGATTTTCAGAACACGCAGAAACAGGAAGAAAGCCGAACTGTCCCCCCGGATTCTCGAACTCACCGAAGAACTGATGAACGGGTGAGACATGGTTGAGAAAGAATTTTACCGTATCATCAAAGACATTGTCCGCTCGGAAGAATATCTGGGAATGAAAGCCTGTAAGCATCACATCAAAGGGAGCGTTTACGATCATTCCGTAAAGACGGCGTATCTCTGCTATAAGCACCACAAACGCTTCGGATCCAATATTGATCTTGATGAATTTATGAGGGGGGCACTGCTTCATGATATCTATCTGTATGACTGGCATGACAGAGATCCGGTCCATCGGTTCCACGGATTCACCCATCCCAGATGTGCGCTGAACAATGCGCTTTCCCGCTACTCTGACCTGACCGAAACCGAACAGGATATGATCCTGCGCCATATGTTCCCGCTGACTCCGGTACCGCCACAGACAAAAGCCGGCTGGCTGCTGTGCTTTTATGACAAGGCAGCTGCGGTCAGTGACTATTTCGGAGAAAACAAATGGAAAAAGGAAGCGGATAGTCCTAAAAACGATGAAATAAGAATTTCAGGATTAACATTTCTCAAACATTTCTTAATCAAATCAAAAACAACAATATAGTAAAATATAATCACAACTACAAAAACAAACGAACAGGAGACATAACCATGGAAAAGAAGAATATCGAAAAGACTGTACGCGAAGGTCTGCAGAAGATTGAAGACGGTGTTGTCACCGGATATAAGAAGATCGAAGACGGCGTGGTAGAAAGCTACAAGAAAGTGGAAACCGGCGCAGTGGAAGGCTTTAACAAGGTCAACGACAAGATGATCGAAAAGCTGTTCGCAAAGGAAGGCGAAACCGTGGAAGAAGCCAAGAAGCGTCTGTCCGGCGAAAGCAATAACAAAGAAGAAAAATAATCCGAATTAACATTTCGCAAACATTTCCGAATTAAATCGCAAACACCGGTCCGGTATAATTGTATCAACAAAACGAAAAGAGGGGCTTACAATGAACAGAAACGATCAGCAGTTTATTGCACAGAAAATCCGCACGCAGTATATGGAACAGCAGCCTTCCGATCTGGATGAGCTTCGCCAGCTTGACGCAGAAGTAAAGCGTCCCGCCAATGTATTCGCTTATGTATTCGGCAGCATCAGCGCCATCATCATGGGAGCCGGCATGAGTCTTGTGATGACCGATATCGGCGCAACCCTCGGTCTGGCAAACGCCATGGTTCCCGGCATTGCTGTGGGTATCGTCGGTATGGTCATGGCGATTGTCAACTATCCGATTTACAAGAATATTCTCGCTGTCCGCAAGGCAAAGTACGCAGATGAAATTCTCGCACTCAGTGAAAAGATCATGAACCGATAAATAAATTCAGAAAGAGGTAATCACCATATTCAATTTTCTCAAAAAAGCATTCGGCGACATGAAGGAATCTGCAAAGGAACAGCACAAGGTTGACAAGGCAAACTTCGCCGCAGCAAAGGCGGAATCCAAGGCACAGTGGGAAGAAGCAAAGGCAATGAGCAAGCCCGAAACCATGAAGAAGATCCAGCAGGAACAGCGTGACGCACAGATCAAGGAAGCAAACGAACGGATCGCAGCTGCTCAGAAGCGTATTGAAGACGCAAAGAACAAATAAAAAATCACGGCAGGCGGGGCATCACTGGTGCGTCGCTTTTCCCCATTTTTCAAGCGGGAACACCACAAGCGGAGGAAACCGAATGAAACGAACATACAGGTATCAGGCAGGAGATAAAACCATTGAACGGGAGTACAACTACATCCCGGTGCGATACATCATTGCCATGCTGATCACCGTTCTGGAAGTTGCGGCAATCATCGGAATTGTGATCGCCTGCTGTTACTATATCCCATATTTTTATCTGGCGGCGTGGACTACAGAAATCGCCTGCGTGATCCGCATCATCGCCTCCGATGACAACCCGGACTACAAAATCCCGTGGCTGCTGTTCGTGCTGATTCTGCCGATTGCGGGTTTTATGCTGTATTTCATCTTCTACAACCGGACACTGCAAAAACGGTTTGTCAGACGTCTGCAGGCACTGAAAGACCGCGGTTACAAAAAAGAGGACAGCGTACTTTCTGATGCACTGAAACAGCAGTCTCCCACAGCGGCGGCACAGGCGAAAATGCTCTGTAACATTGCGGAAACCCATCTGTTCACGGATACAAAGCAGAAGTACTATCCCATCGGCGAGGATATGCACCGGGATATGCTGGAAGATCTGCGGCGTGCGGAAAAATTCATCTATATGGAATACTTCATTGTGGAGGAAGGAAAGTTCTGGAATTCAATCCTTGACATTCTGAAGGAAAAAGCCGCTGCCGGGGTGGAAGTCCACGTCATGTACGATGACATCGGATGTATGTCCACCCTGCCCGGTGACTATCACAGACAGCTGCGCAAATGGGGTATTCAGGCAACACCGTTCTCACGGATGAAGGGCAACGCCGACAGCGAATTCAACAACCGCAGCCACCGGAAAATTCTTGTGATTGATGGAAAAATCGGCTACACCGGCGGCGTGAACATTGCGGACGAGTACATTAACGAAATCGTGCGCTTCGGTCATTGGAAGGACACGGCAATCCGTCTGGAAGGAGAGGCGGTATGGGAGCTGACCAAGCTGTTCTGTGTAGACTACGGCATCCAGTTCCGGAAGCTGCCCGCCGAACGCGATGATCTGTATCCGACGCAGGATATCCGTGAAACTGGCTATATTATCCCCTTCGGCGACGGACCGAATCCGATCTACACCCGCAACGTGGGCAAAAGCGTGATCCAGAATATGCTCTACGGCGCACGGGAATCGGTGATTATGACATCGCCCTACCTCATTATCGACAATGACCTGTGTCAGGATATTGAAAACACAGCCCTGCGCGGGGTGAATATCAAAATCATCGTGCCGCACATTCCCGACAAGAAAATGGTCTTCGGCATGACACGGAACTTCTACCGGCGGCTCATGGATGCGGGCGTGGAGATTTACGAATACGAACCCGGCTTCATCCATGCGAAAAGCTATCTGGCTGACGACGAAATCGCCATGATCGGTACGATCAATCTGGACTACCGCTCACTGGTGCATCACTTCGAGAACGGCGTGTGGATGTACGGCTGTGACTGCATCCGGGCTCTCCGTGCGGACATGGATAACACCATCGCAAAATCCATCCGCATCACGCCGGATATGCTGAAAACCAGCCTGATCGAAAGCCTGATCCGCTCTGTGACACGGATTTTTGCCCCCATGCTGTGAATGGGGAGCCCATGCTGTGAAATACTGTTAATCATTATGGAAAGGATACATAAATCATGAACGCAATTGAAATACACGGTTTATCCAAGAGCTTCCGCACCATGTATGCGGTGGATCACCTCGACATGACCGTCCCCGTCGGTGCCATCTACGGCTTCATCGGCGAGAACGGCTCCGGTAAATCCACCACGGAAAAGCTCATCTGCGGGCACCTTGTCCCGGATGAGGGCGAAATCAAACTGTTCGACCGCGATCACGACGATCCCGGTGTGCGTGTGAGAGTCGGCGCGCTGATCGAGAACGCGGGATGCTTCCCCGGTTCGTCCGTGTATCAGAACCTCCGGATGCAGACCATCAATCTGGGGCTGAAAAATCCCGATGAAGAAATCGAACGTGTGCTGAAAATCGTCCGCATGGAGGATAACGCAAACCTCAAATTCAAAAGCTGTTCTCTTGGCATGAAGCAGCGTATCGGCATTGCCATGGCACTTCTCGGCGATCCGGCTCTGCTGATTCTCGATGAACCCATCAACGGACTCGACACCGACGGTATGCGGATCATGCGCGAAATTCTCGTGGACATCACGAAGAACTACGGCTGTACGGTGCTGATTTCCTCGCATATTCTCGGTGAATTGGAGAAAATCGCCACGCATTACGGGATTATCCGTCAGGGCAGAATGATCATGGAACTGTCTGCGGAAGAAATGGACAGCCGTGCGCAGGTGTTTGTTTCGCTGAAAACGAAGGATATGCAGGGCGCAAAGGCGATTCTTCAAAAAAGATACGCCGATGTGCGCGAGGAAGACGATTATCTCCGGGTGTACGATGTGGACGAAACGGCGGATATCGTGGATCATCTCATGAAAAACGGACATCCCGTCAGCGAAATCCGGAAAAATAAAATCGGGCTCGAAGAATATTACATCGAGCTGATGAGCCGGAACGATGCAAAGGAGGGCAAGTGAAATGGCACGTGAGATGAAATTTGAGTCCCCGACCTTCTCTCAGAGAATCGGCGGGATGCTGGGTGTGGACTTCTACCGGCTGTTCCATACCCCCATGTTCTACATATTCCTCGCTATTGCCGCCATCATTCCCGCGATGGTGTCTGCGATGACCATGATGCCCGATCAGAACGGCAACACCATGGAACCGCTGTACTTGAACGTATGGCAGATCATTGCCGCCTCCGAGCCGCTGTATGTGATCCGCAGTATCGCCGATTACGCCAACATGAACATGGTCTTCATCTTCGGCGGGATCATGGTGTCCATTTTCATCGGTCACGACTACAAATCCGGCTACGTCAAGCAGCTGTTCACCACCCATGCAAAGAAGCAGGACTACATGATCTCGAAAAGCCTTGTCTGTGCATTTGCCATGGCATGTATGTGTATTACATACTTCATCGGCGGTACGGTAGGCGGCTTGATTGCCGGATATGATACGACCGTCAATGTCGGCTCGCTCATCCTTGCTATCCTCGGAAAGATGGTCATGAGTCTCGGCTGGGCGAGCCTGTATACCTTCCTCAACGTGATCTTCCGCCGTTACTTCGGTATTTCCATCGCGTCCAGCTTTTTCTTCGGTACCGGTATTCTCATCATCGGTGTGGCTGCCATCGTGGAGAACCTGTCCATCCCCACGTGGTTCCTGAATATTTTCCTGTACGGTTCCTCTGTCAACGCCTGCCTTGTGAGCAATGTCGGAACACTGATCCTCTGCATTCTCGTTTCCGCGGCATGGGCAGTGTTCTATAACGTACTCGGCACAAAAATCCTCTCAAAGAACGATGTTTATTAAGGAGGTCGAAATCATGAATGCAGTTGAAATCAGAAACTTATCGAAAAATTTCGGCTCCAAGCAGGCTGTCTGCGGACTTGACATGACCGTGCCCATGGGTGCGATTTACGGCTTTATCGGCGAGAACGGCTCCGGCAAATCCACCACGGAAAAAATGATCTGCGGACTGATCCCCAAAAGCGGCGGTTCCATCAGGCTGTACGGCAGAGATCACACGGATGCCGATGTCCGCACAAAGGTCGGCGTGCTGATCGAATCCCCCGGTTGTTTTCCCGGATTGACCGTATTTGACAACATGATGCTGCAGGCGGCGAATCTCTCCGTTCCCGATGCGGAAAAAGAGGTCGTGAAGGTGCTGAAGATGGTCAGAATGGAAGGCGCGGCGGGCAATAAATACAAGAACTGTTCCCTCGGCATGAAGCAGAGAGTCGGTATTGCCATGGCACTTCTCGGAAATCCCACGCTGTTGGTTCTCGACGAGCCGCTGAACGGTCTGGATGCTGACGGTATGCGGATCATGCGTGAAGTATTTACCGATATTGTCAAGGATGGCAAACGCAGTATCATCGTGTCTTCTCATCTGCTCGGAGAACTGCAGAAGGTCGCTACCCATTACGGCATTATCCGCCACGGAAAAATGATCTGCGAGATGACCGCCGAGGAACTGGACGCAAGCTGCCGTACCTATGTGGCACTGCAGACCGGTGACATGAACCGTACAAAAATGCTGCTCGGCTGTAAGTATTCCCGGGTGGAAGAAGATGAAGCCGGATATCTTCGGGTATATGATATGACCACACCGGAAGAGATTGTGACCTATCTGTACGAAAACGGGATCTGTGTCACTGAAATCAAAACGGACAAAATCGGTCTGGAAGAATACTACATTGATCTCATGAAAGGGGGCAGATCCTGATGGAAAACGCAGTAAAGTTTGAAAAAAGTTCGTTCGGCAAGCGGCTTGGCAGTATGGTGAAGGTGGACTTCGTGAGAATGTTCAAGTCAAAACTGTTCTACATTATCCTTGCCTGTGCGCTGGTCATGCCCATCCTGATGACCGTGATGATGGCAATGATGGACGGTTCGGTGTCCGTAAATCCCCAGACCGGCGAAGAATCCGTCATGGTCGGTCCCGAAAACACATGGCAGAACATCGGCACACTTCCCGGAGGAGAGAACATGGGCGGCTCGGAAGTATTCATGATGTGCAACATCAACATGGCATTCATAGGCGCGGCGGTGTTCATCTGCCTGTTCATCTCCGAGGATTTCCGTAGCGGATACGCAAAGAATCTCTTCACCGTCCGTGCAAAGAAGGACGATTATGTTATCTCCAAAACCCTCGCCGGATTTGTCTGCGGTGCGCTGATGCTGATCCTGTATCTGATCGGTTCCATGCTCGGCGGTGCGATTGCGGGTCTGTCCTTTGATCTGCACGGTCTGACTGCAGGAAACATCGTGATGTGTATGACCGCAAAGATTTTTCTGATGCTTGTGTTTGTCGCCATTGACGTACTCGTCAGTGTGGCGGCGAAACAGAAGGCATGGCTTTGTCTCTGCGGCTCCCTTGGTGTTTGCATGCTGTTTTTCATGACGGTTTCCATGATCACGCCCCTTGGATCGACATTCCTGCACGCGGTATTGTGTCTGGCAGGTGGTGCGCTGTTTGCCGTGGGTCTCGGGGTAATCAGCAAAACCGTGCTGAACAAAACAAGTCTGGTATAATTATCGTACGGCAGAGCAGATTTTCCGGGAAAACGCAGCGATTCCCCGACTGTTCTGCCATACTTTTTTGTAAATCGTGCAAAACGCAAACAAAACTTTAACATTTGTATGCTATAATGGGGATGTAAAAGTGAAAATACACCTCCGGAGGAAAGAAATATGTTCAAAATCCTTGTCGTAGAAGACGACCGTGACCTGAACCGTTCGGTCTGTTCCTTCCTGAATCACAGCGGGTACGAAGCAACCGGATGCCTGGGCGCAGACGAGGCTTACGATGCCATGTATAATACGATGTTTGACCTGATTGTTTCAGACATCATGATGCCGGGGATTGACGGTTACGAATTTGCGAAAACGGTACGCTCTCTGAACGAGGAAATTCCGATTCTGTTCATGACGGCCCGGGACGATTTTGCCTCCAAGCAGCGGGGGTATCGGGTGGGTATCGACGATTATATGATCAAGCCCATCGATCTTGACGAACTCTTCCTCCGAATCGGTGCCTTGCTCCGCCGGGCGAAAATCGCATCCAGCCGTACCCTGACGGTGGGCAGCTTCACGATGGATATGGATGAGCGTACCGCTTATCTGAACGGGGAAGAAATTTCCCTGACCACAAGAGAATTCAATCTTCTTTACAAGCTGCTGTCCTATCCCAAGAAAACCTTCACCCGTACCCAGCTGATGGATGAATTCTGGGATGCGGAAACAGCTTCCGGAACCCGCACGGTGGATGTGTACATGACCAAGCTGCGGGGCAAGCTGGCGGACTGTGACGACTTCGAGATTGTTACGGTTCACGGCATGGGCTACAAGGCGGTGATCAAGTGAAGCGGGACAGCCATTTCGGGCAGCTCCTGTACGCTGTACAGCGATATCTGATTTTCTTTATTATGGTGGCTTTTGTCATCACCTGCTGCATGATCCTGTTCGTCACCATTCTGGCGGAAACCCTGGAGGTCTCGCTCACCGGTGAAATTCTGAGCGATGCCGCAAGGCTGACCTTTCTCAACGTATTGTTTCTCAGCCTGATCTATTCCGTGTTCGATGCGGTGCGCCGGAAACTTACCGTGGATCGCCCGGTAAAGCGGATTACGGAAGCGGCGGAAAAGGTTATGCAGGGCGATTTTTCCGTACGGATCCAGCCTTCGAAAAAGTCCCTGACGGAAGCGCGTTTCAATGATATCATTGATTGCTTCAACCGGATGACCGCAGAACTGTCCGGCGTGGAGACTCTGCGGACGGATTTTATCTCCAACGTATCCCACGAAATGAAAACACCTCTTGCCGTCATGCAGAATTATGGAACACTTTTACAGGAACCGGATCTTCCGGAAAGCAAGCGTATCGAATATGCGAAAGCCATCACGGAGAGCTGCCGGCGGCTTGCGGATCTGATTACCAACATTCTCAAGCTGAACCGTCTGGAAAATCAGCAGATTTATCCGCAGAAAAAGGAATACAACCTGAGCGAACAACTTTGCGAATGTCTGCTTGCTTATGAAAGTGTGTGGGAACGGTCGGAAATTGAAATTGATACGGAAATCGAAGAAGATGTGATGATCCGCGCAGATGAAGAACTTCTTTCTCTGGTCTGGAACAATCTGTTCTCCAATGCGTTCAAGTTCACAGAGCCGGGCGGGAAAGTATCCGTTTCGCTCACCCGCGGGGATTACTATGCTGTCATAAAGGTCACCGACACCGGCTGCGGAATGACGCCGGAAACCGGCGCACATATTTTTGAAAAATTCTATCAGGGCGACACGTCCCACTCCACCGCAGGAAATGGACTGGGGCTGGCTCTGGTGAAACGGATCATCGATATCACGGGCGGTGAAATCGGGGTAACAAGTGCACTCGGCGTCGGAAGTACCTTTACGGTACAACTGCCTGTTATGACATAAACAGGAGGCGATTTTTATGACAGACTGGAAAAAGGCAGGCAAAAAGCTCTTATTCCCGCCTCTGTGGCTGGTTTTGCTTCTGACAGCGGTCAGTGCAGCGGGTCTTGCGGCAGTCTTTCTGAATGGGCTGGATACCGCTCCGGTCGCCTATGCGGTATATGTTGTGTCGTTTTATACGATGACCGTCCTGTGCCTTGCCTGCTGGAAGACGGGTCCGGGGTATTACCGAAGTGTCAAAGGCAGAGTTTACGAGAACAAATATGCAAACCGCTACCTCACCGATGCCGTATTCAAGACCCACGTGTCTCTGTACATCTCGCTGGGCATCAATCTGCTGTATGCTGCCGCCAATGCGTTTTCTGCTGTATTCTACGGTACATGGTGGTTTGCCCTGTTCGCCATATACTATGCAATTCTGGCAGTCATGCGGTTCCTTCTGGTGCGGTATGTCAACCGCAATTCCATCGGTTCCAGCCGCATGGGAGAGCTGAAGCGTTCCCGGCTGTGTGCGTATATCCTGATCTTTGTCAACCTCATTCTCTCGGGAGCCGTGCTCATGATGGTCTACTTTGACCGAGGCTTTGAATACCGTGGAATACTGATCTATGTGATGGCAATGTACACCTTCTATATGACAGGCTCCGCAATACGGGATATGATCACATACCGGAAACTGGGCAGTCCCGTCATGTCTGCCTCAAAAATTATCAAATTTGCGGCGGCACTGGTGTCCATGCTGTCACTGGAAACGGCGATGTTCTCCCGGTTCGGCGGAGATATGTCACCGGAAGGGGAACAGCTGATGATTATGCTGACGGGAGCCGGTATTGCCATTACCGTTGTTGCCATGGCGATGTATGTTATCATTCGCAACACCAGGGAAATCCGAATCATGAAAAAGGAACAGAAACATCATGGATAACCACAATAAAAACGAAGGCTTCACATACACCTATTCTGCAAAGCAGCAGGAAGAAATCAAGCGCATCCGTCAGAAGTACCTGCCGCCGGAAGAAGATAAAATGGAGCAGCTGAGACGGCTGGATAAGAGTGCCACGCAGAAAGGGACGATTGCCGCACTTGTGATTGGTATTATCGGGATGCTGTTTCTTGGCATTGGCATGAGCTGTGTGCTGGTATGGGAAGATGCGGTGTTCATTCAGGGGATTATTGCTGGCGTGATCGGAATTGTGCTGATTGCTCTTGCGAATCCGGTTTATAATTCTATTACGAAAAAGGAGCGGGAACGCATAGCGCCGGAGATCATGCGGCTTACGGATGAACTGATGAAGTAACTGATGTTATGAGAAAGACCAGCTGTCCTGACAGGTGTCTGACAGTACGGTCTAAAGAATATATGGAAGGAATTCATTCTGAGAGTTACCCACTTTTTACCCGGAAGTTACCCGGTATTTTCCTTGACACTTCCTTCTTGACATGATATAATAGTCATGCTTAAAACTATAACCAAAAGCCAGACGGCACTATCTTACACGGGTAGTGCCGTTTTTGCTTGCTG
>JBGVOJ010000373.1:0-1655 GCA_045126415.1 Eubacteriales bacterium
GTGACGACTTCACGAATATACACAGCTATTATCAGGCGATCATCGAACGCCTGCAGGAGGAAGGGAACACCTATATCATGCAGGAAAAGACTCCCGACGGCACTCACGCCCAGACCCTCGACTATCCCGATATCGGTGACACGCTCGAACTCACCAACCGCAACACGCTCCGGACGGTCGGTCACTACACCGTTGTCGACTGTGTCCCGATGCACGATGAATGGAAATGTCAGGTCACACTCGACCATCCTCTGCCGGAGGATACGGAAGACCTTGTTCTTTCTGATGTCACCCGACTCCCGCATGTGGAACTTGTAAACTGCACTGCGACACGCCACTTTGCACGCAGTATCCTGCTCAAAAACCGCAGTGCCCTCATCGAAAATTGTACATTCCGCGATATTATGGGGCCTGCTATTGTCGCGGCTGCCGAAGCGTGGTGGTACGAAGGCGTCTGTCCTTCGAATATCACCATCCGCGGCAATAAAATTTACAACTGCGCGGAAACATGGGGCGAAGCCGGCGGCATTGTCGTCAAAGCCGACTCCGACCGTGCGGAAGGATGCAGCATTTCCAATATCACCATCGAGGACAACTATATCGAATGTCCGAACGGCAAGCCCGGTATTTTCGTCCGCAACACCGACGGTGTGGTGATCCGGAATAATGTTATCAAAACACCCGGTGAAACCGTTATCCGTGTCGAAGACTGCGAAAATGTCGCACTTGAAGGATGGAATCCGGTATGATCTACCTCCATAAATTCCGACTCCCGACCCTCGCGCAGGAGGAAGACCACGCCCACCGGTTCTGGCCGTTCGAACTGGGCGGAAATCCCCACCCGAACGAATATCCGTATGGCATTTTCCCATACAAGCGTCTGCAACAGATGGAGTTTTCCGAAATCACCATCTTCTACGGCGGCAACGGCAGCGGGAAATCCACGCTGCTCAACCTGATCGCAGAATCCCTGAAACTCCCGCGCATCACACCGTTCAACCGCAGTACCTACTTCGACGAATACGTCAAACTGATGTGTTCCCACGAAGCAAGCGGCGGACGTCCGAAGAACAGCGTCCCGAACGGCAGTGCTATTTATACCAGCGACGACGTTTTCTACGGCATCATTGACCGGCGCGTGGAAAACGAAGATACCCGGTACCGTCGGGAAGAACGTGAAGCAGAATATCGTGCGGCACAGGGAAATCCGTACACCCGGTTCACTGGACTTGACGATTACGACGAACTCGTCCGGCAGATGAACACCCGGAAAAAGAGTATGTCCCAGTACGTCAATCATTACGCCGGAAGCCTCCGGACACCGGACTCCAACGGAGAATACGCCTTGAACTTCTTCCAAGACCATTTCCGGGACGACCGGTTGTATCTTCTCGACGAGCCGGAAAACAGCCTGTCCCCGAAATTTCAGCTCCAGCTGATCCAATTGATTCAGGACTGCGCCCGCTTCTACAACTGCCAGTTTGTCATCTCCACCCATTCGCCGTTTGTCATGTCCCTGAAAGGCGCACTGATCTACGATCTTGACAGTATCCCCGTCGAAACAAAGCCGTGGTACGAACTAGAAAACATGAAGCTCTACTATCAATTATTCAACGAAAACCGCGAAAAATTCGAATAAACCGCAAAAAGTCCGC
>JBGVOJ010000374.1:0-3241 GCA_045126415.1 Eubacteriales bacterium
GCGTTCGGGGGACTCGCCCTCGAGGCCTCAGACAGACAGCGGTTTGCACGCGGCAGATCGTTCGGAAGAATGGATATCTCTACGGATATCTCTACCCGAAGCAGATACTGCTATCTTTTTGCCCGCGGTTAGCCCGATAAAAAACGAGTGCTTTTTGATTACTATATCTATGAACAAGCGGACAGTTTTCACAATTTGATGCAGTGTACCTTGCGAGGTGTCCAGAGGATACTTCCTCTGGTCGGGGTGATTCACAAGAGGGCTCCGACGAGCGGAGGTCACGTAGTGACCTCCACTTGTGCGCCCGCCGCGTAGGCGATAAAATTTGAAAAATGACCGTCAGGTCATTTTTCTTCCTTCCGCACCGAAGGTGCTCCGAAGGCGTGCTCCCACAAAAAGGGCACCGCCAACGGTGCCCTGTAACTATCGAATTTTATTCGTCTTTCTTCTCGGGAATGATCAGCCCGTAACTGCCCGCATTTCTCTTGTATACCACGCAGGTGTCACCCGAATCTGCATCTTCAAACGCGTAGAACGCGTGCCCGAGGAGGTTCATCTGGAGGATCGCTTCTTCCGGAGTCATCGGCTTCAGCGGGAAGGACTTCACACGGATGTCAAAATCCCCTTCTTCTTCGACCGGTGCTGTCGCCGCTTCCACCACTGCCGCTTCCGCTGCTGCAAACGTCGACTTCATTCTCTTTTCCAGTCTCGTCTTGTTCTTGCGGATCTGCCCTTCGATTACATCAATGCAGCGGGTCAGCGAGGTTCTGAATTCTGCCGTCGTCTCTTCCGCACGGAAGAGAGTTCCTCCAACTGAGATGGTAAGCTCCACGCATTCATCATCACGTATCCGGCGGAACGTGACCGCAGCGTCGGCACCGCGCGGGAAGTAGCGGTCGAATTTTGCCAGCTTCTTCTCAACCAGAGCCTTCAAGTCATCACGAACGTTTACCTGTCTTGCAATAATAGAGATATTCATGATTCTACCACCTTTTTGAGTATTTGCGGTCCGTCACGGTCTCCCGTTCCCTTCCGCATTTTTATTATACCATATTCTCCTCTGTAAAACTATATACATTTTGTGAATTTTTACAGCAAACCAATATTTTTTCACCATTTAAATAGGAATTTCCACCATAATTCGTTCATTTTCTATGCACTCCCGTCCCGTTTTCCTGCCGCTGCAGCCCTTCACACTTTTCAAATCTGACTATTTTTACAGATACCGGCAGGCCCATGCACGAATATTTGCTTTTTTGGCAGATTTCAACAATAATTTATTTATTAAAATGCAAACATTTTGTGCAGGTGAAAATTGACACTTTTTTTCCTACGTGATATAATGTGTATTAGCGGAATATGCAGCCGGATTATCGTCGAGACTCTTTTATAGTAGTTCTGAAACAATATTCCGCAGGTTCAAAAAACAGATGTTATAAAATTCACAATCCGTATAAAATCACAGCGGGCGCGGGACAGAATGTCTGCGTCTCCCGCACAATCGGAGGACAAAATGAGAGAAAAGTTAAAATGTGCCGTCGTCGGCGCGACAGGTATGGTCGGTCAGCGTTTTCTGACCCTGCTTGAAAACCATCCCTACTTTCAGGTAACCGGTGTTGTCGCCAGCCCGCGCACAGCCGGAAAAACCTATGAAGAAGCTGTCTCCGGACGCTGGAAGATGGCAGTTCCGATTCCGGAAGAAGTCCGGAAGATGGTCATCATCAATTCCGAGAACATCGACGAAGTAAAGGCGATCGCAGACTTTGTATTCTGTGCGGTTGACCTGCCGAAGGATGAGACCCGCGCGCTCGAAGAAGCGTACGCAAAGGCAGAAATCCCGGTAATTTCCAACAACTCCGCACACCGCTGGACGAGCGACGTTCCGATGGTGATTCCGGAAATCAACGACAACCACCTCGAAGTCATCGAAAGCCAGCGCAAGCGTCTCGGCACAACGAAGGGCTTCATCGCGGTCAAGCCGAACTGCTCGATCCAGAGCTACGTTCCGATGCTGACTCCCCTGCTGAAGTACGGTCTGAAGAAGGTTCTCGTAACGACCTATCAGGCGATCTCCGGCGCGGGCAAGAACTTTGAAACCTGGCCGGAAATGGTGGACAACATCATCCCCTACATCGGCGGCGAAGAAGAAAAGAGCGAAACCGAACCCCTCAAGATCTGGGGTGAAGTCCGCGGCGGCACGATCGTTCCGAAGTCGGACATCGTAATCTCCACCCAGTGCATCCGCGTTCCCGTAACCGACGGCCACACCGCTGCTGTCTTCATGTCCTTCGAAAACACGCCTCCGCGTGAAACCATCCTCGAAGAATGGGCAAGCTTCCGCGGCGTTCCGCAGATCCTCGAGCTCCCCTCCGCTCCGAAGCAGTTCATCACCTACTGCGAAGAAGACAACCGCCCCCAGATCAAGCTCGAACGCAACCTCTACGGCGGCATGGGCATCTCCGCCGGCCGTCTCCGCCCCGACACCCTCTTCGACTACAAGTTCGTCGGCATGTCCCACAACACCCTCCGCGGTGCAGCAGGCGGCGCCGTTCTCATCGCCGAACTCCTCGCACGTCAGGGTTACCTCGGTTAATTTCCTCAAGAGCTGTAGATTTTTCTACGGCTCTTTTTTCTGTTGAAATGCAGAAAGTGCAAAGTGTCAGGAAAGGGGATACGGTCGCTTTTTGAAAAAAGCTCCGCAAAAACTTCAATCTGCTGTAGCCGGTTTGTGGGGTTGATATGATATAGAAGGGGAAAAGGAGAAATTGTAAGTGGAGTACGGCTGAAATTTGTTAGACCTATAGCCGTGGAGTCATAAAAATCACAAGGAAGGGTGGAGCGACTTCTCAAAACTCCGTTTTGTTCAGCACAGATCTCTTCCGTTTCCGGGATTTCGTGCGCAGGGTGACGAATTCAGCTACATGAAATATTACACCGCATGTCTTGGCTGCCGCCGTCCATGCTTTGCGTTTGTACAAACGATATGTCAGCCGCTCTCACGAACGAAAAGCGAAGGGCGCGGCAGCCAGTCCGAGCGGATGCTGACAAAATGTAGCTGAATTCTTTATGGCAATTGCATATCACGCAGTCAGAAAACCGGCGTGGGAAGTCAGGGTCTCGGTGGTCCCTGACTTCCGTCTCCACTACTTCTGATAATTTAGATTGCTCCACTTTGTCGGCTGGGACAGTCTATATGGCTACGCACAGACCCATCCAAATCCACCTTAAAAAACAAAAAATC
>JBGVOJ010000375.1:0-2269 GCA_045126415.1 Eubacteriales bacterium
AATGGGGCGGTTTGTGGTATACTATAACCGTACGCAGAACGGAACATGATAAACCAAAAGGAGAACGATATGGAAAAGTACATCCCCTACGAAAAGCTGTCGAAGAAGAAGCAGAAGGAACTGAACGCGAAGAAGCGCACCACGTGGGGCAGCCTGAACCCGGTGACGAGACGTCCCGAAAACCCGAAGGCATACAACCGGCAAAAGACACGGAAATGGAGCGAGGACTCCGGTGCCGTGTCTTTTTGATTTGCGATTGTTTTCTGTGGGAAGATGTGCTATAATAATCTGCAAACTTGAATTTGCGGGAGATCAGTCATGAAAAATATAATACATATCTTTGGTGCATCGGGGTCAGGAACGACAACATTAGGCAAAAAAATGTGTGAAGAATCAGGATATACATTCATGGATACAGATGATTATTTCTGGATGCCCACGAATCCCCAATTCACACAGAAGCGTCCTGCTCATGAGCGAATAGAGCTGATGACAAAAGATATTGACAATTCCGATAATGCGGTCATATCCGGTTCTCTTATGGACTGGGGAGATGTGCTGATTCCAAGGTTCACATTGGCAGTAAGAATTGAAATGGAACAGACGCTGAGGATAGAAAGACTGAAACAACGGGAAAAAGAGAGATTCGGCTCACGGATAGAACCCGGCGGAGATATGTACCGGCAGCATATGGATTTTGTTGAATGGGCAAAAGCATATGATAATGGAGGAATGAACATCCGGAGCAAAAGAAAACATGACGAATGGCAGAAACTGCTTTTATGCAGAATCCTGTATGTAAACGGGGCAGCCGAATTAGATGCAAATTTCAAAAAAGTGTTGGCTGCTCTTGAGGAAAAGCAGGAATTCTGATTTATCAAATGTATGAAAAAAGTGCACTTCGATACTCCGGATAAGAGTAGAGAAGTGCACTTTAGCACATTATTGAATCCTTTTATTAATGTGAGTCCGATAGTCCGAGCCTTCAGTCCGCGTCAATTCTTGCCGCCCATGTACGGCCGATTGCCGAGATGAGCTTCAAAACTTCCGTGTGGACTTCCTTCGGGTAAGCAGAGAAAATGCGGAACGTCTCAAACGCAAGAACCCCCGGATAACCAATGTCCTTCAGACCCGCAACAAACGCGTCCCAGTCGCAGATGTGGCTGGCGTTGTTCGCAAGGCAGGAGTACGGCACGATGTGCTGGTCGTCCATGCCGTTGTTGTCGTGGATGTGCAGGATCGTCAGACGGGGACCGAGGATATTGATGAAATCGCGGATGTTCCGGCGGGTCAGGTTCGCGTGACCGATGTCCAGACAGAAGCCGAAACAATCGCCGCCCGCTTCTTCGTTCAGCAGGTCGATCATCTTCACCGCGTCTTCGGCAACGTCGAAGCGTCCGCCGGTCAGACGGTTCGGACGGGAGGTGAAAATATTTTCCAGACAGATTTTGACGCCCTTGTACTTTGTAATGTACGGAATCAGTCCGCGGTAGAGCGCGAGGTTGTAGTCCCATTCCGTGAATTTCGACGGCGCACCCACCGGATGCACCACGATTGCCGGACAGCCGACGTATTCGCAGACGGCGAAGCACTTGTCAAACGCCATTGCGAGATACGCGTTCACATCGTCCATTTCGGGATACCAGCACGGGAACGGCGCGTGCATCTGTCCGATTTCCACGCCGGTCTGCTCGGATGCTTCCTTCAGCGGGCGGAAGAATTCGAGGATGTCTTCGACAGGCTGATCGAAGAAGGTGGGCTGAAGCCCTTCTTTTGAGAGCTTGCCCGGGTTCAGATAGTGGTCGATATTGAAGTCCACGGCTTCGAAGCCGCAGCTTTTGATGTACTCGAACGATTCGAGTGCCCGCGCGTGGTCATACCATCCGGCGGACTGTACGCCGATTTTAAGCATTATTGTTTTCCTCCCTTTCGGATGAGTTTTGCATTTTCAGAAGATACGAGCGTTTGTACGGATGCGCGAGCCAGTACCCGAGAAATCCGTACGCGGGGACGGTGAGAATGAGATTGAAGAAGACCGACCATAACGACATGGTGGAATGTCCGGCGACCAGTACAAGAATGTGCAGGATGTAAACGGTGTAGCTTGCCAGATAGAGAAGCAGCGGCAGGAACCACAGTTTCTGCATTTTCCCAAACCGGTAAACCATAAAAGCAATACAAAGATCAACCGCGATTTTCAAAAGATGCATCAGAAACAGAAGAAGTTCCGCGCCGGTAACATAGCCGACGGCAAACCATTCCGCAAATT
>JBGVOJ010000376.1:0-5155 GCA_045126415.1 Eubacteriales bacterium
ACAACGTATACGACATGGATGACCTCCGGCAGTACGCGGCGATGGCATTGTATCGTGCGGCGGCAGCCTACCGTCCCGATGAAGAAGGAGAGAAAGTCAGTTTCGGTCTGTATGCAAAAGTGTGCGTCCGGAATGCGATGATCTCCGAGCTTCGCAAGTACAGACGTGAGATGAAGAAGCGTACTGTGTTTGACAAAACGGAAGACGGACGGAAGCGGCGGCAGAAAGGCTGTATCGCGGCAGAGGACCCGTTATATCGGATTGTGGCGGATGAGGGGATGCGGGAGACACTGAGAAAATTCCGTTCCGCGTTGTCCGGATATGAAAGAGAAGTATTTGAATATTATATTGTTGGCAAGTCCGTTACGGAAATCGCTGAAAGGCTTGGAAAAGACGAAAAGTCTGTCAGCAACGCTTTATATCGTATGAAAGTTAAGATAAGAGGACTTCTGAAAAATTAATACTGTATTTTAAAGCCCCGCAGGGGATTTAGAATAAATACGCCCGAATAGCTTAACTCAAGAGCGTTGTTATCAAAGGTGACGGTGAGAGTCCGCCGAGGGCAGAAATTCTTCAACCAATTTTTAAAAGCGAGGAACAAAAGATGTACGAGGACAAGACCTTAAAGTGCAAGGAATGTGGCAACGAATTCGTATTCACCGCTGGGGAACAGGAATTCTATGCAGAAAAGGGCTTCCAGAACGAACCCCAGAGATGCAAGGCATGCCGCGACAAGAGAAAGAACGCTACCCGCGAAGGTAAGGAAAGAGAAATGTTTACCACTGTTTGCGCTCAGTGCGGTAAGGAAGCTAAGGTTCCCTTCCAGCCCAGCAACGACAGACCGGTATACTGCTCTGAATGCTTCGCAGCTATGAAGCAGCAGTAATTTGATCGATCAGATTTGCTACTGAGTTTCCGAATACTCACGGTGTGCGCATAGTACGCTCATCGGATGCGTACACGGAATATGATAAACTCAATACAGACAAGAGGTGCTTACGGTACCTCTTTTTTGTTTTTCTGAAAAGTTTTTGCTGTGTTAAAACAGATTTCTGTAATTTGTTGAAGATTCATATATACAAAACGCGAGAAATGTGATATAATTAATGTGTATATTTATATGATGTACTCGTATGCCCTGATCCGGGCGGTTTTTTCGCGCTCTGACCGGGTAGTTTTTGAATGATGGAGTAAGCAGATTCATTATGGAAGAAAAAATAAAAAAGAAGTATGACGGGGCGCGTGACCGGAAGCCCGGCAGTGCTCCGCGCAAACCCGGAGAAGGACGAGACCGGAAACCGAATCGTCCCGAACGTCCGATGCGTGACAGAGATTTCGAACGCCGCGAAAACGTGGTAGTCGGCCGCAACGCGGTACGGGAATTGCTGTCTTCCGGTACGCCGGTGGACAAGATTCTTGTGTCCGGGAGAGAAGGTTCCGTGGTCGCGCTGATCGCACAGGCGAAGGAACGGAAAATTCCGGTGGTGGATGCAGATTCGGCGGCACTTGACCGTCTGTCCGGCGGCGAAAATCATCAGGGAATCGCGGCATATGTCGGCGAAAAGGAATATTCCACCATTGAGGAAATTCTCGAAACGGCAGCGGAACGCGGAGAAAAACCTTTGATTGTTGTCTGCGACGGGATTGAGGATCCGCACAATCTCGGTGCGGTGATCCGCTGTGCGGAATGTGCCGGCGCTCATGGGGTGATCATTCCGGAACGCCGTGCGTGCGGTCTGACACCGGCGGTTTCCAAGGCGTCGGCGGGAGCGATTCTTCACATGAAGATTGCCAGAGTCGGAAACATTGCACAGACCATTGAAAAGCTCAAGGACAGCGGCGTCTGGACGTTTGCAGCAGAGGCCGGCGGGATCGACTTCTACGAAGCGGATTTCAACCTCCCGTGTGCGATTGTTCTCGGCGGAGAAGACAGCGGTGTCAGCCGTCTGGTCAAGGAACGCTGTGACTTTACCATATCCATCCCGATGTACGGGCATGTGAACTCACTTAACGTTTCTACGGCGGCATCTGTTCTGCTTTGCCGTGCGGCGAGAATGCAGAGACAGGGTTAACGGAGAACAGGTGGTGCGGGAGCTGCCGGACCCCTGATTTTGAAATTACGTTTCCAAAGCATAGGAAAGGAAGGATCGCGGCATACTGCGGCGGTCAATGTACTTAATATGGCTAAGAATAAGAAAAACAAAAAAGAAAACGCGGGAGACAACCTGTTCGGCAAACTCGGACGCGGTTCACAGAAGAACGGCGGACGTACGGATGATGAGGAACTTCTGACGTTGGATCCGCCGGAAAGCGATGCGGAGGAATATGATTCCATTGACATTTCAGAGGATGCGGATCCGTCCGACAGTGATCTGGATATCAATGAGCTTCTGCGCAAGTACATGCCGGAATATTCCGAAGAGGAGACTCCATCCGGCGACTCGGGTGGTTCCGGGGTTCTCTCACGTTTGAAGCAGACGATATCCGGGCCGGAACAGGATTCGGAAGCGGAAAGTGCGGTGGATGACAAGCTGATTTCCGCACTTGATTCGGTGTTCTCTCAGTCTTTTGAAGAAGCTGTGGAAATGTCCGCAGATACGGAAGAAGATGTTGAAGAATTTACGGACATTCTTGCAGATGAGTCTCTGGAAGAATTGGCGGAAGTTCCGGAGAAAATCGAATTCGAGAAACCGCAGGAAAAACCCGGACGTTCCAGAAAAGGCGGACTGTTCGGACGGAAGAACCGTGAGGTGCAGGAACAGCCGGTTGAAGAATATGAATTTGCGGACACGGAAACCGAAGAATCATC
Source organism: Eubacteriales bacterium (assembly GCA_045126415.1). Classification (GTDB taxonomy): domain Bacteria; phylum Bacillota; class Clostridia; order Oscillospirales; family CAG-272; genus UMGS1696. Next base: position 2,810 of record JBGVOJ010000376.1, read on the forward strand.
CGAAGCGCTTCCGGAAGAGGAGAACCTGATCGAAGGGGAAATGCTGGAATCCGCAGACGAATGGTTGAAAGAAGAGCCGGCAGAAAAGCCGAAGAAAAAACGGTTTGCTTTCGGGTTCGGAAAAAAGAAGAAGAACAAAGAAATTCCCGCAGAAGAAATTTCTTCGGAGGAAAAGGAATTCACGGCGGATGCCGGTGATCTTTCTTTGGAAGATGAGCTGCTGTCCGAAGAGGGAGAATTTGCAATGGAACCGGAGCTTTCTGGAGAAGAAGCGGTTTCGGATGAGCTGCCCGGTCTCGGTGAAATGATTACGGAAGCGGAACTGGAGACGGAAGAGGAAGAACCCGCTGAAGAAGTGACGGAACTCCGTCTGGATCTGGATGAAGAACCCGTGGAAGAAGCGGCGAAGTCCGAAGTTTTTGCGGAAGACGAGGATTTCGGGGAAGATCCGATTGATTCTACGGATATGAATCTGATGATCGCATTCGGGCTGGACGGCAAGGGAGACCGGAAGGCAGACAAGGCGAAGGAATTCGGCGATCGTCTGGAAGCGAAGCAGCAGTCCCACGACGCGAAGAAGGTCAAGCTCGACCGTCCCGAATTTGTGGACAAGACCCAGACGCCAAAGATCCGCCGGGAATTCCGGAATCGCGGCATTGCGCTGTGGGCGAAACTCATTCTTTGCGCGATCTTTACTGTTCTGCTGATGGTCTTTGAAAATATCGATATATTGACAAAACTGTTTACCGGAACATCCATGCAGTTCGGCGGTGCATTTGATCCTGCCGTTTATCCGACCGTTTATATCATGGTGAGCCTGCAGCTGATGCTTCTGGCATGTCTCTGTGCATATGAGCAGATTGCGGACGGCTTCAAGTACCTGTTCCGCGGCATTCCGAAACCGGAGACGATGCTGTCCGTGCTGACGGTGATCGGTATTCTGTATTCGGTCATTCTGGTGCGTGTGAACAGCGGCGAACCGGTGATGTTCAACTTTATGGTTGCGCTGACTGCGTTCTTTACGCTGGTTTATGCGATCTGCAACCACAAGCGGGAAGTGCTGAACTTCCGCATTGTGGCGAACAAGAGACCCAAACACATCGTACGCCGTCTTCCGGATGAAGAATCCGAAGGCGAGGCGAGAGCGTTTGAAGACAACGATGAAGTCTGCGATGTTATGAAGATCGAGAAGACCGACTTTATCGACGGTTTCTTTGGCAGACTGAGCAAGCCTGATCCGGCAACGACACGATTCATGGTTGCGCTTCTCAGTGCAATCGGTGCAATTGCCGTTCTGTTCGGTATCCTGATGAATTTCCGCGGCGGAGAAGCGGACGCGGTTCTCAGCACGGTCTATGCGGCTCTGCTGATCGTGGCTCCTCTGTCGATCTACATTACTTTCAGCTATCCTTTCTATCGCGCGAACGTCGCGGCGAAGGAATACGACAGTGCCATCATCGGCGACGCGTCTCTGGAAGAATATTCGAATGCTTCTATCATCAGTTTTGATGATAAGAACGTATTCCCCTCCTATTCCGTCAAGGTACAGAATATGCGTTTCTACAACAATGCACGTGTTGACCGTGTATTCTACTATGCGGCGTCGGTATTCGCGTATGTGGGGGGGCCGCTGCAGGATGTCTTTGAAGTGGCGACGCTGGAAATGGGACATTCCTCCAATGTAAAGATTTACGATACGGAAGCCGGCTTCCTGGCAACGCAGGTGGACGGGGTCAACATCTTCTTCGGAAGTGCGGAGGCTCTCAAGGAACGTGGCTTTGAGATTGATCCGAAAGCAGAAGAAGATGATGCGGATTTCGCGGATGTTCTTTCGATCATGTATATGTTCCGTGAAGACAAGCTTGTTGCGAAGATGTATGTACAGTATGTCATGGATGCGGACATCGACCTGATTCTCAAGCAGTTCTCCGGCAGCGGTCTGTATGTCTGTGTACGTACCTTTGACCCGAACATTGACGAACGCATGATCGCGCGCAAGCTTAATATGAAGCGTATGCCGCTCAAGATCGTCCGTTACGCCAGCCCGGAAGAAGTGACCGCATACGAAGAAAAGGTGGACAGCGGTCTTGTGACCTGCGGTTCGCCGAAGTCCCTGCTGCAGGTGATCTCGTACTGCGAAAAGGTTCTGCGTACCAGAAAGACAAACATCGCGCTCAGCGTTCTGTCCGTCCTGATCGGTACGGGTATCCTCGTTCTGCTTCTCCTGTCCGACTCGATGGGTCTGCTGAACTCGCTCTACATCGCCATCTACCAGTTCATCTGGATGATCCCGCTGGCAATTTCTTCGAAGATGTTTATTCGGTAAGGGGATGTTTCCGGGGGGGG
>JBGVOJ010000377.1:0-6751 GCA_045126415.1 Eubacteriales bacterium
ATCAGAATCCCGATCTTCCCATCACATTCAGCATTAAGATGAATCTGGTAGAAGAACTCTCCGAGTGTCTGAAACGGATGGGCAAGCGGATCAAGGTCAGTTATTTTTAAGGAGAATGCTGCATGAAAAAATTTGATACCAAAGTACAGCATCTGAAATATAAGGTTCTTCGTGAAGTGGCACGTCAGGCATGGGCGGGAACACTTCTGGAAAATGTTCTCGATATTCCGAAGATAATCGTTCCCAATACCACACCCACGATGCGCTGCTGTGTGTACAAGGAACGTGCTATTCTCGCAGAACGTGTTAAACTCGCTATGGGCGGTAATGCAGAGGATCCGAATGTCATTCAGGTCATCGACATTGCCTGTGACGAATGCCCGGCTGCAGGTTATGAAGTTACCGATTCCTGCCGCGGATGCCTGGCACATCGCTGTGAGGATGTCTGCAAGCGCGGTGCAATCTGGTTTGACAACGATCACGTAGCTCATATTGATAAAAGCAAATGTGTGGAATGCGGACAGTGTGCCAAGGTCTGCCCGTATTTCGCAATAGTAAACCGCAGCCGTCCCTGCCAGAATGCCTGCAAGGTCAAGGCAATTTCCATTACGGAAAACAATGCGGCAGCAATCGACAAGGCGAAGTGTATCCAGTGCGGCGCGTGTGTTTATCAGTGCCCGTTCGGTGCAATTACAGACCGCTCCTACATTCTGAATGTGATCGACATGATTCAGAAGAGCGATGATAACAAGAATTACAAGGTCTACGCTGTTGTCGCACCTTCGATTTCGAGCCAGTTCACCTACGCGAAACTCGGACAGGTGATCAGCGGTCTGAAGAAACTCGGATTCCATACAGTCATCGAAGCGGCACTCGGTGCCGATATGGTGGCGATGGCGGAATCCCGCGAACTTGCCGAAAAGGGTATGCTGACCAGTTCCTGCTGCCCGGCATTCGTGGCTTATATCAAGTCTGCGTTCCCAAAACTTCTTCCCCTTGTTTCGCACAATCCGTCTCCGATGGCTGCTCTTGCACAGTATATCAAGGAAAATGATCCGCAGTCCCGCGTTGTGTTCATCGGTCCCTGTACCGCGAAGAAAGCGGAGGCGCAGCTTGAGAAAGTCAAGCCGTATGTGGATGCAGTGATGACGTTCGAAGAACTGCAGGCACTGTACGACAGCCGCGATATTGATATTACCACCTTACCGGAAGATGTCCTCGATAATGCTTCCTATTTCGGACGTATCTTCGCACGTTCCGGCGGTCTTTCCGATGCAGTAGCACAGGCAATGAAGGAACAGAACATCGACTTTGCTCTCAAGGCAGTTCCCTGTGATGGTATTGAAGCCTGCCGTACAGCTCTGCTGAAAGCGAGCAAGAACCTTCTTGACGGCAACTTCATTGAAGGTATGGCATGTATCGGCGGCTGTATCGGCGGCGCAGGCTGCCTGACTCACGGCGAAAAGAACAAAGCAGAGGTCGATAAATACGGCAAGGAAGCAATGGAAAAAACGATCAGCGATGCTGTATCGGTTCTGAAATAGACAGCGACATACGAATATCACATATTAACAACAAGGAGTAAATATTATGGCAAAGGTTACTATTATTGGTGCCGGCAGCGTCGGCTCTACAATTGCATTCGCCATGGCGAGCGGCGGTTATGTTTCTGAAATCGTTATGATCGACATTAACGAAGAAAAAGCGCTCGGCGAAGCTCTCGACATTCGTCAGGGAGTACCGTTCTGTCCCCCTGTGTCTATTTATGCAGGATCTTACCGTGATGCTGCAAACTCTGATATTGTGGTACTGACTTCCGGGCTTGCACGTAAGCCCGGTCAGACAAGACTTGATCTTGCCCAGGCAAACGTGAACATCATGAAATCCATTATTCCTCAGGTTACCGCATATGCTCCGGATGCAACTTATGTAATCGTTTCCAATCCCGTTGATATCATTACTTATGTCTGGAACAAGCTGTCCGGGCTTCCGGAAAAGAAGATCATCGGTTCCGGTACCATTCTCGACACAGCACGTCTCCGCGCAAGAATCTCCGAATATTACGACATTAACCAGCAGAACGTGCACGCTTATGTATTCGGCGAACATGGCGACTCTTCCTTTGTACCGTGGTCTCTTGCGAATATTTCCAATGTACCGATTGCGGAATACCCCAAGGTCGTAAAAGCGGAAAATGCACTGTTCCCGCCCATGAATTTTAAGGAAGTGGAAGAATATATGCGTAAGTCCGGCGGACGTGTCATTCAGAGAAAGGGCGCAACCTTCTATGCGGTATCCCTGTCCGTTTGCCATATCTGCAAGAGCCTTATCAACGGTATGGATACGACGATGACGGTTTCCACCATGATGCACGGTGAATACGGCATCGAAGATGTTTGTCTCAGCACTCTGAATATCGTAGGTCGTGATGGCATCAACGGCAGAATTCTTCTCCCTCTGACGGATGAAGAAACCGCACTTCTTCACAAGAGTGCAGATTGCCTTAAGGAGATCATCAGCAATATCCAGATTTAAGGAGCAGGACATACTATGGAATATCGCATTGAACACGACTCGATGGGGGAAGTAAAAGTCCCTGCGGACAAGTACTGGGCAGCCCAGACCGAACGCAGCCACGAAAACTTCCGCATTGGTGTCGGTATTGAAACCATGCCCCGCGAAATCACGAAGGCATTCGGTATCCTCAAGAAGGCGGCAGCGATCGCAAACAACGAACTCAAGCCCGCGAAGATGACCGACGAAAAGCTCGACGTCATCTCCAGGGCGTGCGATGAAGTCATCGCAGGCGACCTCAACGATCACTTCCCGCTCGTTGTATGGCAGACCGGTTCCGGCACCCAGTCCAACATGAACGCCAACGAAGTCATCGCCAACCGTGCGAACGAACTCGCCGGCGCGAAGCTCTGCCATCCGAACGATGACATCAACATGAGCCAGTCTTCCAACGACACCTTCCCGACCGCAATGCACATCGCAGCGGTATGCGCACTCGAAGACAAGCTCATTCCGGCGTTTTCCAAGCTTATCACCACTTTCCGTAAGGTCGAAATCATGCACGAAGGCATCACCAAGAGCGGACGTACCCACCTGCAGGACGCAACCCCGATCCGTTTCTCCCAGGAAATCTCCGGCTGGAGATCCTCCCTTGAAAAGGATGTCGAACTCATCGAACGCTCCCTGCCCGCGCTGAAGTCCCTCGCGCTCGGCGGTACCGCCGTCGGTACCGGTCTGAACGCTCCCGCAGGCTTTGACGTGAAGGTTGCCGACGCGGTTTCCGCGATCACCGGCAAGAAGTTCGAAACCGCAGAAAACAAGTTCCATGCACTCACCTCCAAGGACGAACTCGTCTTCGCGCACGGCGCGGTCAAGGCTCTTGCGTGTGACATGATGAAGATCGCCAACGACGTAAGATGGCTCGCATCCGGTCCGCGTCTCGGTCTCGGCGAAATCACCATTCCCGAAAACGAACCCGGTTCCTCCATCATGCCCGGCAAGGTTAACCCGACCCAGTGTGAAGCAGTTACCATGGTTGCCGTACAGGTCATGGGCAACGACGTAGCGGTTTCCATGGCAGCGTCCCAGGGCAACTTCGAACTGAACGTCTTCATGCCCGTCTGCATCTACAACTTCCTGCAGTCCTGCCGTCTCCTCGCGGAAGCAATCGTTTCCTTCAACGACAACTGCGCGGTCGGTATCCGTGCGAACGAACAGAAGATGCACGACAACCTCTACAACTCCCTCATGCTCGTTACCGCGCTGAACCCCTACATCGGCTACGAAAACGCAGCAAAGACCGCCAAGAAGGCATACAAGGAAGACATCACCCTCAAGCAGGCATGTGTGGAACTCGGCTTCCTCACCGCAGAAAAGTTTGACGAAGTCTTCAAGCCGGAAGATATGGCGTAAACATAAAACGATAAACAAAATCTGGAGTATAGAAAAATGAAAATTGCTTACTATCCCGGATGCACGCTGAAGAACAAGGCGAAGGATCTCGACCGCTATGCGATCGAGTCCGCAGCCGCACTCGGTTACGAACTGTGCGAAATCGAGAACTGGCAGTGCTGCGGCGGCGCGTATACGTCCGCGAAGGACGAAATCGCGACGAAGCTGCCGGCGGTACGCGCACTCGCAAACGGCCGTGACAACGGCGGGAAAGTGCTGACCGTATGTTCCGCGTGCTACAATGTCCTCAAGCAGACCAACCATGAATTTACCGTGAATCCCGACTTCGACCTGCGCGTGAACAATTATCTGAAGCCGGACTATGAATACCACGGCGAAGCGGATGTGATCCACTATCTCGAACTCCTCCGCGACGAAGTCGGTTTCGATAACCTCGCGAAAAAGGTCGTAAAGCCGCTGAAGGGTAAGAAGATTGCCGCTTACTACGGATGTCTTCTCCTCCGTCCGTCGGACGTTCTTGCGTTTGACTCTCCGGAAAATCCCGAAATCATGGAAAACTTCATCCGTGCTCTCGGCGCGGAACCGGTGATCTACCCCATGCGCAACGAATGCTGCGGCGGCTACATCACCCTCGAAGATAAAAATCAGGCGAAGAAGAGAAGCAGCGCGGTTGTCGAATCCGCAAAGGATATGGGTGCGGACTTCATGATCACCGCATGCCCGTTGTGCCTGTACAACCTCACGAAGAATGCCAATGACCCGATTCCGGTACGGTACTTCACGGAAGTGCTGGCGGAAGCGCTCGGTCTCATCGAAGAATAAGGAGGATCTGCCATGGAAAACAACAACCGGAAAAAAGAACAGATTCTCCGCATGAGCGGCGCGGCGGTGCAGAAGTGTATGCGCTGCGGCAAATGTTCCGCGACCTGTCCGTCGTACGACGAAATGGAATACCATCCGCACGAATTCGTGTACATGGTGGAACGCGGGGACGTGGAAAAGCTTCTGAAATCCGAATCCGTGTACAAATGTCTGACCTGCTTCGCGTGCGTGGAACGCTGTCCGCGCGGTGTGGAACCGGCAAAGGTGATCGAAGCGGTCCGTCTGGAAGCGGTACGCGAACAGGGCAAGAACCATCTGAAGCCCGATCAGATTCCGGAAATGCTCGACGAAGACATTCCGGGACAGCTGCTCATGATGGCACTCAGAAAATACGCAAAGTAAGGAGGAATAAGCGAAAATGCAGAGAATCGGTGTATTTGTATGTCACTGCGGTACCAACATTGCGGGAACCGTGGACGTAAAAGCCGTAGCGGAAGCCCTCGGACACGAACCGTCCGTCGTTTATTCCGTCGACTATACCTATATGTGTTCCGAATCGGGTCAGAACCTCATCAAGGACGCGATCCGGGACTACAAGCTGACCGGCGTTGTGGTATGTTCCTGCTCGCCGAGAATGCACGAAAACACGTTCCGCAAGGCAGCGGCAGCCGCTGGTCTGAACCCGTACATGGTCGAAATCGCCAACATCCGCGAACAGTGCTCGTGGATCCACAAGGATATCAAGGAAGGTACCGAAAAGGCGATCATCCTCGGCCGTGCAGCCATCGCGAAGGTACAGCTGAACGCTCCCCTGATCGCGGGTGAATCCCCCGTTACCAAGCGTGCGCTGGTCATTGGCGGCGGTATTGCCGGCATCCAGACCGCGCTCGACATCGCGGACGCGGGCTTTGAAGTCGACATCGTCGAAAAGCAGCCCACCATCGGCGGCAAGATGACCCAGCTCGACAAGACCTTCCCGACCCTCGACTGCGCAGCCTGCATCCTGACCCCGAAAATGGTCGAATGCGCGCAGAACGAACTCATCAATATCTATTCCTACAGCGAAGTGGAATCCGTTTCCGGCTTTGTCGGCAATTTCAGCGTCAGGATCAAAAAGAAGGCGCGCTATGTTGACGAAACCAAGTGTACCGGCTGCGGTCTCTGTACCGAAAAGTGTCCGCAGAAGAAGGTTCCGAACGAATTCAACCTCGGCATGGACAACCGCAGAGCGGTATACATCCCGTTTGCACAGGCCGTTCCGAAGGTAGCGACCATCGACGCGGATTACTGCACCATGCTGAAGACCGGCAAGTGCGGCGTATGCGCGAAGGTATGTACCGCCGGTGCGATCAACTACAAGCAGACCGACGAAATCGTGGAACGTCAGTACGGCGCGATCGTCGTTGCGACCGGCTTCAACCCGATCAAGGTGGACAAGTACGACGAATACGCGTACAGCCAGTCCAAGGACGTCATCACCTCCCTCGAATTCGAACGTCTCACCAACGCGGCAGGCCCGACCGCGGGCAAGCTCCTCCGTCCGTCCGACGGCAAGCACCCGCACACCATCGTGTTCATCCAGTGCGTCGGTTCCAGATGCACTCCCGAAAAGGGCAAGAGCTACTGCTCCAAGATCTGCTGTATGTACACGGCAAAGCACGCGATGCTGACCCGCGAAAAGTACCCGGACACCGACGTTTACGTCTTCTACATCGACGTACGTACGCCCGGCAAGAACTTTGACGAGTTCTACCGCCGCGCGACCGAGGAATACGGTGTTCACTACATCAAGGGTATGGTCGGCAAGGTTGCTCCGAAGGCCGACGGTACCCTCGACGTACAGGCGTCCGACCTCATCATGAACGAACAGCTCCACATCGACGCGGACCTCGTCGTCCTCGCGGCAGCCATCGAACCCGACAAGAGCGCAAGACCGCTCGCAACGATGCTCACCGCAAGCAGGGACACCAACGACTTCTTCACCGAAGCACATCCGAAGCTC
>JBGVOJ010000378.1:0-5607 GCA_045126415.1 Eubacteriales bacterium
CGGAGTTTGTGCAGATTGTTTGTTATGTAATTCTGTACGCTGCACAGAACCTTTATCTTTCACTCATTTTCTTTTTTCAGATTCTCAAGCTCCTGCAAAAACGTGTCGATATCTTTGAATTCCCGATGCACCGACGCGTAGCGGACATACGCCACCGCGTCAAGCTGCTTCAGCTTTTCCATGGCGATCTCGCCGATTTTTGTCGACGATATTTCAGGCTGCATCAGTCCCTGAATCGCCGTTTCGACTTCCTCACAGACTTTTGATGCGTCCACCGGCCGCTTGTGACACGCCTTCATCAGACCGCCGAGCAATTTATTCCGGTCAAACAGCTCACGGGAACCGTCCTTCTTGATGACGATCGGATTCAGAACGTCAATGATCTCGTAGGTTGAAAAGCGCAGATGACACTCCAGACATTCCCGTCTGCGGCGGATACTGTTGTTTTCATCCACCGGACGCGAGTCAATCACGCGGCTCTTCGTGGAGGAACAGATCGGACATTTCATGGATGACCTCCGTTCTTCTTACAGTTCCAGATACGCGCAGACCGGATAGTGGTCGGAGAGATAAACCCCGTCCTTTTCATCCGTTGCAGTGAACGATTTTGACGTGTCGCACGGCATGTTGGTGAAGATATAGTCGATCTTCGAACCCTTTCTGTCCGGCTTGTATCCGTGGAAGGTCGGGCCGACATCTGCCGTCACGTCGATGAGCGGCGCGCCGCATCCCTTGAAGTCGATCACGGACTTGTAAACCACGCTGTCGGGCGTTACATTGAAATCGCCGGTCAGGATCACCGGAAGCTGCCATGTGTCGTAGTCCGCCGCAATGCGGTTCAGGATGAGGGAGATCCCCTGTGCCTGCGCGAAATGCCCCACGTGGTCGAGGTGCGTGTTGTAGAAGCGGAATGCCTTGCCGCTTTCCTTATCGTACAGCGTCGCACAGGTGCAGATGCGCGGACAGCCGCTCTGGTCAGTCGAAAAACGAGAACCGGGCTTGCGAGGCATGTCGGACAGCCAGAACGTATCGAGCGTGATGAGGTCGAACTTATCCTTGCGGATCGCGATGACGTTGCTTTCCCCGAGAAGATCCGCGCCGCGTCCGATGCCGCAGACCTGATAGTCCGGGAAATTGTCGATGATCCACTGACGCATATGCGGCTGGGTTTCCTGGAAACCGATGAGATCCGCTTCATACTTCGGGAACGCTTCCTTTACATACTCCTTGCGGTTCACAAACGCGTTGATGCCGTCGCCCGCCGCTTCGGTACGGATGTTGTACGTGAAAACTTTAAGCATGCTCATGGGATATACCCCTTTCCGAAAAAGTCAAAATGTACAAATATTGATAAAAAAATTATATCATGTCCGACAGAAAAATGCAAGAGGAAGGGGAACACTTTTGCATAAAAAAGTGTTCCCCTTTGCATAATATTCACTTTTCCGCTACATATGAATCCAGCGGTACAGTTCCGAAAAGAAACTCCGGCCGCGGAAAACGATCTGCGCAATCAGAAGCGTCAGCCCGACACCGACGGAAATCACCGCGAAATACTGCGCCACGATGCCCTCAAACATGCCGATATACATCAGAATTGCCGTAGCGACAATCCCAATCATGCTGATCATGAAATATCCGGCGTGCGTGGTCAGACGGCGGCTGTCGGCAATGCCCATGACGAAGTAGAATACGCACAGCGACGCCGAAACCACCGGCAGAACATAGCCGATACTCCAGCCGCGCCAGACGTTCGCCTTGTCCCAGAGGATGCACAGCAGTACTACAATGACCGCCTCATACATGATATTTTTCGGGATATTCTTCCGCTGTACGAAACCGACATTGATGATCGTCCACGCGCAGATCACGCCGAGCGTCAGCGGAACGTAGATCGCAAGGTGAGGAATAAAGACATAGTTGATGATATTGATGACAATGATCGCCAGAATTCCGACGAAGGTCGTGATTTTGAAGATCAGGTCGTACGTGAATTTGACCGGCACCTGCGGAAAGATTTCGTAGGACTCCTCGGTCACGTTCTCGCCGTCCTCGAGTTTCCGGCCGCACAGCGGACACGCCCGCCGTTCTCCGGTCAGCTTCACGCCGCAGGAAGAGCATCGCTGTCTCTGCATACAAGACTCCTTTTTATAAATTGGTTTTTTCGGAGAGGAACTTTTTTAAAAAAGTTCCTCTCCGAACCTTTCCTCAAAAACTTTTATACGAGAGGGATAAACAAGGTTGGAGGCAGATTTGGAATACCAAACCGTCAGCGCAGTTTGCAAAATCTGCAATTCAAACACGCTGCACTTCCTTCGTCATCCTTTTCCCGGATTGAAGCTTTTTGAATGGGGGTTGGGGAAAACTTTTTCTCGAAAAAATTTTCTCCAAGAACCTCCCCCCTCTCAAAATTCCTTCGCGGAATAGTTGGTGGAAATCATCAGGTTTTCGTCGTACTTTGCAAGGCTGCGGAAGAAGGCTCGTTCCACGTCATGTTCGGCGAGAACGCCGGAGAACGAAATGACCATGCTGTCACCGAAGGAACATATGCAGACCTGCCGTTTGGAGCTGCTGTTGAAAAGGTCAAAATTGCGGATATACTGCGCGAGTTCCGGTTGCATTTCGATCCGTCCCACGTTGGAGAGACAGATGGTACGCCGCTTCATGGAGACTCCCTGCAGAATGATCATGATGAGGTCTTTCAGAACGCGCGGGCAGACACGGACAATCGGGTGACGTTCCATCTTCACCTGCGAAGCGATTTTCTGCTGCATATTTTCTATTGTCAGCTCGGTTTCGAACGATTTGCGCACGGAAAGGATGATGTCCTTCAGTTCGTGCGGACCTTCCGTGCTGAAATTGTAGCGGATTTCGATCATACCGAAGAAATTCCGCATAGTGTTTGAGTGGAAGTAGTTCCGCAGATTCACGGGAACCGCGATGCTGATCGTTTTTTTGTATTCGCTGCGCGGCATTACCTCATGGATGCTCCGGATGAGGATAGCGCAGAGAAATTCCGTGATCGTCGCGCCTTCCGCTTTTGCGGCTTTCTTGATGGCCGCTACGGAAGTTTCCCCTTCGGTCACGAGCTGGCGGCAGTCCGGCGTACGGCTTTCCCGGAACTGATAGACCTTTACCTTGTCCGCCCGGGAGCCGAGGAATTCGAAATTCGTACTGCTTCCCTTTCCGGGTTCAAAATATTCCGTAAAGCCGTCGGAGGCTTTTTCGCGTTCCGTGGAATCGTACCGTTCGATACGGACGTCGCGGAACTCGTCCGGATGGGCAAGCGTGAGGTAGTTGGCGAGGATTGTCCGGAAGAAGATCATCGCGCCGGTACCGTCGGCAATGGCATGGAAGATTTCGAAATTGATCCGTTTTTTATAATAAGAAATGTCAATGAGCAGGCGGTCTCTTTCGTCGTACAGCGGCTGCAGAGGTGAATCTTTTTCCTCATGCACCTTCGGACGCAGACCGGTGTCCTCCAGATAATACCAGAAGACTCCCGCATGGATGGTATCGGTAAAGGAAGGATGTTCCTCCACAGCAGCGTCAACCGCCGCCTGCAGGATCTCGGGATCCACATCCTCATGCAGGGCGCAGGCAATCCGGAAGACTTCACTGTCCTCCCGTCCGGCGAGCGCGGGGAAAATCTTCGCCGCGTTGTCAAGGCGTTTCCACTTGGCTTCTTTTCTCTTCCACATATCAGTTGTCAACTTCCATATCCGTAATAAATTCCGTAATGTATCTGTAAATATCCCGTGTAAGGGGAGCGGACGGCGGCAGGGCAATCATACCGTGGATGCCGTTTTTGATCCGGTAGGAAAACGTACGGGTACCGCCTTTCTTAAGTTTCCGTGCAAGAGCCTCCCCCTCATCGCGGAGAGGATCATACTCCATAGTAACAACGAGCGTATCGGGCAGACGTGAAAAATCGGTATGCCGCAGCGGCGCGAAATAGGGATTTTCCTTATCCCCGGGCTTTGCGGCGTAAAGTTCCATATAGTCAATGAGCTGTTTCTGCGTCAAAAGGTATTCCGTCCCATTGGTGATAACAGACCGGTAAGGGGTATCGTCGCCGTAGTCGCACCACGCCGCGGGATAAATGAGAATCTGCTTTTTCGGAAGAATCCCGCCGCGGTCACGCGCCATCATGGACACGACGCACGAAAGCGTAGCACCTGCACTGTCCCCGATGAGGATCGCCTCCCCAGGATCGGCCTGATACCAGTCCTCACAGTGCCGCAGAATCTCCTGCGCGGCAGCATAACAGTCTTCCGGTCCCGCCGGGAACTTATACTCGGGAGCCAGCCGGTAGTCGACGGAAAGCACCTTCCGGTGAAGTTCCTCCGACAAATACGCGCAGATATTGCTGTAGCTGTCAAAATCCCCTGTGACAAACCCGCCTCCGTGGAAAAAGATCAGGATCGGCTCAACCTTCCCGGTGTGCGAAAACGCCCGCACCAGCAGATCACGCCCTTCCAGATGCAGAATCCTGTCCATATGATTGCAGGTAATCTTCTTCACATACGGTCGGGTCGCGTGCTGAAACTGTCTCGTCTGTTCATAATTATTCTTCAGATCAATGTCATACTTCGACATTGCCGCCAGTGCGGAGCGTATAATTTTGTTCACGTTTCCTCCCGTATTCTTTTACACAACACTGCATTTATGTAGTATTATATCATATTACGGAGGAATAATCAATATGAGCAAAGTTTAAATTGTCGAAATCGTTGAGGGAGAAAGCTATATAATCCATTCCTAACTCACGAAAAGCTCGGACGGCGGGCAGCCAAGCCGAACGGAAACTGACATTCCGCAGCGGAATTCAATACTGACGCAAAAAATCGGGGAACCTTTCCTCCGAAAAGGTTCCCCTCAAGAAATCTGCACCCAGCATCATTTCATAAACTTCGCGCGATTTTCCGTAAGAATGCGGTCACGTTCCCAGTCCCAGATGCGGGCGAATGCCTGATTCATCTTGGAGCGGACGAGGTAGGGGTTCTTGGCGGAGTAGTCGTTTGAGATACTGCCGAAGTAGCCCCAGGCGATGATGGTGCGGGCGCCGGCGTCGTAGGCGGCTTCCGTCGCCTGAACGTTTTCTTCTTCCATGCCGCGGGGGGTGTTGTAGGTCTGGATCCAGATGTTGTGATCCTTGCCGAACTGTTCCGCGACTTCAAGGTTGCGGCGGGTGCCGTTGTAGACGAATTCGTACGGGTTCACGCCGGTGTAGCCCCAGTAGGGGTCGCTGCCGATGTTGTCCAGCGTCGGGATCGAGCCGAGACGTCCGATGGTCGACAGGTTGATGCCGATGTTGTCGCTCAGCATAACGCAGACCGTGTTCTTGATTCCCTTGGATGCTGCGTAGCCGCAGATGTCCTCGAAATAGTCCACGATCGTCGCTGTACGGAATTCTTCCGCGTCTGCGTCCATCTTTTCCGGCATCGGACGGTTGTACTTTGCTTCAAACTTCGCACGGCAGACCGGGCACGTGCAGGAGTATACGCCGTCGCCTTTCATCGGAAGATGCGGCTCGTCCCAGAAGATCGTCTTTCCGCCGATGTACGCCACCGTGTCGATCCATTCCTTCACAAACGCGCGGAACGA
>JBGVOJ010000379.1:0-1650 GCA_045126415.1 Eubacteriales bacterium
ATCCCAATAGTATAAAGTTTTTTGGAAGGGGTTTGGGGAAACCTTTTTTTCAAAAAAGGTTTCCCCAAAAATCCTCAATCCTCATATCCGCCGCGCCGTCCGCGGGACTTCGTCACGCGCTCGATTTCACGGCTGGCTTCCGCCTTTGCGTCGGATTCGCGCTTATCCCACAGCTTCTTCCCTTTGCACAGTCCCACTTCCATCTTGACGTTGGAGCCGGAGAAGTACAGCGACAGCGGAACAAGCGTGTAGCTGTCACGGGTCACGTACTGCTGGAGCTTGAGAATTTCCTTCTTGTGCATGAGCAGCTTCTTGTCGCGCATCGGTTCCCGGTTGAAGATGTTCCCCTTCTCGTACGGCGAAATATGCACGCCGAGCGCAAACATTTCCCCGTGAATCACACGGCAGTACGAATCCTTCAGATTCACCTGCCCGAGCCGCACACTCTTCACTTCCGTCCCGTACAGCGCAATCCCCGCTTCGTACGTATCCTCGACAAAATAATCATGCCGTGCCTTCCGGTTCACCGCAATGATCTTCCGTCCTGCATTTTTATTTTCAGCCATAATATTTCCTTCGTTATGATTTACAGTACAATATCAAAATTTTCATACAGCGCGTCGGTCGCGCGGTCGGCATCGGCGGTACGTATCAGCATGGAAATCTTGATTTCGCTGGTCGAAATATTGATGATCTGCACGCCCGCGTCCCAGAGACAGCGGAACACCTTCGCCGCAACGCCCGGCTTGCCCTGCATCCCGACGCCCGACACCATCAGCTTCACCGCGTCCGTGTCGATTTCGATTTCCGTGTCCGGCGAGTCCGCGAATTCCTTTTCCAGAACTTCCTTTGTACGCGCCGCGTCCACCTGATGTACGGTGAAAATGATATCACCGCTGATGTGGCCGGTCGAGGTCTGGAGGATGATGTCCACGTCAATCCCCGCTTCCGCGAGGGAATTGAACGTGTAGTACGCAATCCCCATCTTCACGGGCGGATTCTTTATGTATACAATTGCAATGTCGTCGTCACGGCTGATAACGCTTACGCCGATTCCTGAATCCATAGATAGTTTCTCCTTAATCCATTGGTCTTAATTAACCGAAATACAAAAAATACGAATAAATCACGCCGATCATTCCCATCGCAAAGAGAAGATACGTCATCCCTTTGCGCACAACAGTCGCAAAATACGTCGGCGAAGGTTCCCACTCATACCACAGACGGTATTTGAGCGTGTCAAGGAACCACATAAAACGAGGAACGAGCAGCATGGGCGCCGCACCAACACAGGCGACCAGTCCGACCAGTGCCGACAATCCGGCATCTTCCAATTCCGAGTGCCGGGTATACCACGACTGCGGAATCTCCGCATCGTATAATTCGCCCGTTTCGGGATCAAATGCGGTCGCCGTAATGAACGCTCCGCCCGCAGATGTCATCATCACGTAATCTGGCACCAGTTTTTCCAGCGAAGTCTTCTCCACACCGACCAGATTCAGCATCACAATCGCCGCAACTGCCGCGAGAATACACAGAATTCCCATCACCTTCTCGGGTACGCTGACGTAAAAATCCTGCGCACGTTCCGCCATCCCGTCCAGTTTGTCGTCAAGAGCAGCTTCCGCCTGCGCTTCCTCCGCTTCACTC
>JBGVOJ010000380.1:0-2901 GCA_045126415.1 Eubacteriales bacterium
ATTCATGGAAAGCCATATACCGTATGTCAGCGAATGATCGGCATATTCATAGTCCATATATCCGCAGATGTCACAGGTTCGGGTGCGGTGGTGTTTGTATGAAGAATATTTCTCCCATGAACTATAAGTGAATTCATGATCCTCATAGTCCTCTGAAATATTGGAAGCACAGTCCGCGCAGTATTCCACGACTTCATGCTGATCTTCGTCGTATTCGTAATACTCGATTTCCTCGTCATGATAGCCGTAATCGTATCCGTCATCGCCGCCGCAGTTCTCGCAGTAATAGTACCGGCGATGTCGGGACGCGCTGTAATACTCCCAATCGTCGTACTCATAGTCCCCGTGTTCCGTCCCCTCATCGACAAGTTCGTCACACTCGACACAGTATTCGTACCAGTCGCAGTCGTCCCATTCGGTGTAGGTGATGTCGTGATCGCAGACGTGTTCGCAGTCGATCCGGTAGCCGCATTTCGTACATTCATCGTACCGGCTGCTATAGTGTTCGATTTCATGTTCTTCCGCAAGGGTGCCGCCGTACTGGTCTTCGCCGCAGTTGTCACACCAGTGACGGATGTTGTGTTCCTCGTCCGTCCACTCGGTGTATTCTTCGGTATAACTGTACGAACCTTCACAGACCATACAATATCCTCTGGCTGCCTGCACCGATACGGGCAGAACGAGCATCAGAACCATACAAAGCAGGTATTTTGCAATGTTTTTCATACCGTCCTCCTCTTAATCCGCAATGGAAATCGTGAATACCACGTTCGCCGCCTGTACATCCTCCGCGTTCGGCGCGTCACCGGATACCTTGGCAAAGTAGGTCAATGCTTGACTGCCGCCTGTCCGGATGACCGGGAACGACTTCGCGTTGATACTCATCTTGCCTGAACCTTTCGTCACACAGTCGTTGATCTTTAGGGCGATGGTACTGCTGCCGGAGAAATCGTCGTAATCGCCGACCTTGTACGCACCGTCCGTCACCGAGATCGATGTGACCTGAACCGAACTCATTTTGGAGTTGTTTTTGATGACTGCATTGTCCGCCGTGACAACCGTCCCGTTGATGACGTGAACCGGAAGGGATGAGGGAACGGTGACATTGACCGCGCGGTATTCGTTGGCGACGGTCAGCGTGACCGGAACCGTTGCCGTGGTCGAGGATGCGGCGAAGATCTGGATGCCGAGAGACAGTACCATCAGCAGGGACAGGAGCAGTGCGGGAATGGATTTATGCTTCATGTTGCCTCCTTTCCGCAGAAAAAGGGCGATTTCATCGGAAACCGCCCTGTCTGCAATTCTTCAATTTTTACGCCATCATGTCCCATTCGATCACGAATACGACGTTCGCAACGGTAGCATTGTTCACCGCGCCGGACAGCGGGGTGACAATCGCGTCGTAGTCGATGGTCACGGTATTCTTCGCCGTGTCACCGACCCCGGTCATGTAACAACCTTCGATGGGAGCGGTGATGAGCTGCTGGGTCGCCTTGTCGGATGCGGTCTTCACCTGCTTGCCGCCGCCGATGGACATGGCAAAGCCGAGCTTGTTGGAGTCCACCTTTTCTGCGGCGAGGGTGGACTTATCGCCGAACGCGGTCAGATTCCAGGCATCTGCGGCGGAGATGGTCACGGACTTCACACGGACTGCGCCGTAGGATTTGTTCACGATCTGGCAGTCGGACGCGGTGACAACGGTACCGTCGTCGGACATTGCCATCGGGAGAGAAGTGGGAACAACAACGTTCAGCTTGGTCGGAGTGACTTCGCCGTCTTCACCGCCGATTCCGTCGTTGGTGGTGGTCAGACTGACGGGAGTGGTGCCGGAACCGCCGCTTTCGCTGATCTGTGCGGCAGATGCAGTCACGGACATCGCGCAGAGCATACAGGCGGCGAGGATGAGGGAGGTGAGTTTGGTCTTGAAATTGGTCATAGGGTGATCTCCTTTCAGTTTTTCAGTTATTTTTTTACGCCGCAATGTCCCATTCGACCACGAACACCACATTGGCGATGTTGGCGTTGGTCACGGGAGAGGACAGCGGAGTTACGATAGCGGCATAATCTACGCTGACGGTGTTGTTTGCCGCATTGCCCGCACCGCTCATGTAGCAGCCGCTGATGGGAGCGGAAATGAGAGCCTGTGCGGATTCGTTGGAACCGTCCGTTACCGCCCATTCGCCGTCCCCGATGCAGATCGCAAAGCCGAGCTGATCGGAATCCACCTTTTCGGAAGCCAGCGTGGACTTGTCACCGAAGGAGGTCAGACGCCAGCCGTTGGCGGTAGTGATGTTGACGGACTTCACGCGGACGGCACCGTAGGAATTGTTGATGATCTGGCAGTTGTCGGCGGTGGTCACGTCACCGGTCTGGGACATTGCCATCGGGAGTGCGGTAGGGACGGTCACGGACATCGCGGTTGCGGAGGGATCGCCCTCCATCGTGCCGTCTTCGGTAGAGCTGAGATAGACGGGGGTACTGCCGGAACCGCCGTCGGTGTCAATTTCAGCAGCAGAAGCGCAGACGGAAGCGGACAGAGCCATGCAGAGTGCGAGAGCAAGAGTGATAAACTTTTTCATTCGGTAAACCTCCTTTTCTTGATTAAAAATTCAGTTTGATATTGGTTTTCCGGTTATTCCTGAACGGTGATGTGGATAATGGCACCGGCACAGCCGAGGGACACGCCGGTTTCGGGATCGAGGTTGTGGAACATCGCGGTGCATTCGTATGTACCCGCGTCCAGATCAACGTCGAGGGTGTCGGATTCGATCTTACTGCCGACCGGAATCGCGCCGGATTTGTAGATCGTCTCGCCGGTATCGTTACAGGTGATTTCGACCATCTGCGGGTAGCGGTTGATTCCTTCGTTGACAATCATGAGATTCCCTTCGGATGCACCGT
>JBGVOJ010000381.1:0-2449 GCA_045126415.1 Eubacteriales bacterium
TCCGCCATACCTGCCCGTTCCGGTCGGTAAACGGCGCATTGTCCGGCAGAACGATCTCCGCGGCGGTTTCCGCAAGGAAAATCTGCGGTTCGCGGCTGATACCGGTGAGCCGGGAGACGGTGAGAAGCTGATCGCTGGTCAGAATCTGCTCCGAGCGGTTATTTGCCAGATAACGCGGGATGATATCCGAAGCAAACACGATTTCGGGAAGGCTGACGTTCGGAGAGGTCAAACGTCCGAGCCACAGCCCACCGAACACGGCAGCGATCACCGCAGCGGCGGAAGCCGTCCAGCGGATCA
This sequence comes from Eubacteriales bacterium, assembly GCA_045126415.1. GTDB lineage: Bacteria > Bacillota > Clostridia > Oscillospirales > CAG-272 > UMGS1696. The sequence goes on from JBGVOJ010000381.1 coordinate 301, forward strand.
CGGATTTCCGCCATGGGGATGGTTTCTTTGCCGGTAAAGGCGCAGGCAGCAGATCGTCGTCGATTTCGCTGAGGATATCGAGGATTTCTTCATGCAGTTTCACGGTGTGATTCCCTCCTTTTCGAGAAATTTCCGCAGTTCCTCACGGGTGCGATGCAGGGATATTTTGACGGCGGCGAGACTTTTTCCGGTACGTCCGGCGATTTCTGTATTGGTACAGAAATACCAGTAGCGCAGGAGAAAAATCTCGCGTGTCTCCGGCTTCAGTTCCCGCAGAAAGCGGTTCAGCAGATCACGCAGAAGAATACGGTCAACGGGATCGGCAGAGGATGCGAAGGTACTTTCGAGTTCGCTGAGACACAGATCGGTGCTGCCGCCGCCTTTTTTCTTTGTGTGAGAACTTCGCCAGCGGTCGAGTGCGAGATTGCGCGTGATCTTTGCGAAAAATGCGTCGAGACGGTGTGGACGTTCCGGCGGAATGACGTTCCATGCGCGGAGCCATGTGTCGCTGACGCACTCTTCGGTATCCTGCACGGAATCGAGGATGCGGTCAGCGACAGTGCGGCAGAGAGTGCCGTATTTGCGGTCGCTTTCGTCGATGGCTTTTTCGTCCCTGGCGAAGTACAGTGCGATGATTTCGCTGTCTTTCATGGCGGACTCCTTTCTGTAAAATTTGTCCTATACTTATATTGACGGGATTTGTGTGGGAAAGGATACAGGAAATCAAAAAAATCCATATGCCTGAATCAAGGAGTACATCTGCCGGCAGAGCCGGTGGATATACTCCCTGCTTTTTTATTGCTTCAACATAAATATATTATTTCCGGTATTTGTGGAAAATACGAAGAACAGTTATTCATCCTTGTAAAGTTCGACCGTATTTCTGAGATTCTCGAAACAATCATCAAACGAGCGGGCACCTTGGACATACGGCATCATTTCCATCTGGAAATACCGGACGAGAATCGGCGGCGCAAGAACCGCATGATCGATCTGTTCCGCCAGTGCGCAGAATTCACCCATGGTTTCTTCCGTCAGTTCATAGGCTCCGTAGAATGCCCGTTCCGCCTGCATAGATATGTATTTTCGAAGTCCTTCCTTCAATACGGGACTGGCAATCGTAAGGTTGCCGAGAGTTTCACTGGTGCCGCACTGGATCTCCTCGGACAGCAGAATTTTTATCAGTCTCCACGCATTCAGCGCATTTTCCGTATTGCTGGAAACAGCGGCAAAGGTCATGATCTGTGCGGTTGAACCTCCATTGATATCGGGAAAGGTATATACCAGATGATTTTCTTCGTTGGTGCAGACAACATTGTAGTGTTCTATCATGAAAAGCGACCACATGGAGGTATGGTCTCCGTTGAACAATGCCTGATGTTTGGGGATATCCATATAGGTAATGCGTCCTGTTTTGTTCTGCTCTCCTGCTGTATAATGCAGTTTTGCGATATCCGCAATTGCTTTCAGGCTGTCATAATCCATTGTGACGGTGTTATTCCGGTAATCAATGAGCTGAACTCCGCACTTTTCATAGAGCATTTTCAGCAGATTGAATCCTGTGATATAGCCGTTGTCGGCAAATACCGTCCGGTCGGGATGGTCTGCTTTGTAGGTTTCACAGGCGGCAAGCAGTCCTTCCATGGTGGAGAATGAATCCGGTGCAATTTCTTCTTCTGTCAAAACCTCAGCGGAAGTGGTCAGCAGCGGAAGACAGCAGGAGACTGGAACAAGAAAGCGTTCTCTGCCGTACAACCCGCTGTCAAGCATTCCGGTGAAGTAATCCTCGGGATGGAATTCCTCATCGTACAGAAAATAGGGATTCAGATCAAGAAGTACACCGCTTGACATGGTTTTATAGACATCCGGAAGGTCGGTTCCGTGGGAGAACAGGAGATCGGGACCGCGTCCTGCGGGAATTTCCGTGCGGATGATGGTTTCGTATTCTTCCTCCGTCATCGTTTTTGAGATAACTTCCACCTCAGGGTACAATTCTTTGAAAATTTCCAGTGCGGGGTTCAGCGTGAATCCCAGCATTTCTGTGGAATACACCGTCAGCGTGTCCGTGGCTTCCGGGAGGACGAAGTCGGGATAGTCGGCTTTTGTCAGCGGAGCAGGTTCGGTTTCCGGCTCGGTTTCGGCTGCTTCT
>JBGVOJ010000382.1:0-3181 GCA_045126415.1 Eubacteriales bacterium
CTGTCTGACGATCATCGGGCAGATCGAAGGGCACTACCTCCTCGGAGACGGTCAGAAGGCGACGAAATACGAGCATATTATCCCGCTGCTCGTGTCTATTGAAGAAAGTGACGAGATCGACGGGATGCTGATGGTGCTCAATACAATGGGCGGCGACGTGGAAGCGGGGCTTGCCATCGCCGAAATGGTCGCGAGCATGAAGAAGCCGACGGTATCGCTTGTCCTCGGCGGCGGACATTCCATCGGAGTACCGCTGGCGGTATCGGCGGCGAAATCCTTTATCGTACCGTCCGCGACGATGACAATTCATCCGGTGCGGATCAGCGGAACCGTGGTCGGCGTGCCGCAGACATACTATTATTTCGAGCGGATGCAGGACCGGATCATCGACTTTGTGTGCACACATTCGGGGATGACGGAGGAAGATTTCCGTTCGCTGCTGATGCGTACCGATCAGATCGCAACGGACGTCGGATCGATTGTCGACGGACAGGAAGCGGTGAAACTCGGTCTGATCGACCGTGTGGGCGGTCTGTCGGACGCACTCGACGAACTGCAGCAGATGATCAAAGAGAAGAAGTGAGTTCTTGGGGAAAACTTTTTTGAAAAAATGTTTTCCCCAAACCCCTTTCAAAAAACTTTAAACAGGGGAATTATTAAATTATACTTTATTTCATGGGCGGAATATGCTATAATACAGACAAATCCACCGGATCGGGAGGGTATTATGGTATCGCTGAACGATAAAATGCAGGTGAAGGAGCAGTATAAGACGGCTGTCAACCTGAACACGCGGATTTCCATCCACGCGAAATACAGTGTCAACAAACAGGGCTTCGGAAACTGGATTTATGAGCAGTACCGTCTGCGTGAAAACGACCGGATCCTCGAACTCGGCTGCGGAAACGGCAGTATGTGGACGGGTCACGCGATTCCCGACGGTGCAGAGCTGATTCTGACCGATTTTTCCGAAGGAATGCTTGATTCCGCAAAGGCGAACGTCAGCGGACGGGAAAACCTCTCGTTTCGTCAGGTCGATATTCAGGATATTCCGTATGCGGACGATTCGTTCGATGTCGTGATCGCGAATATGATGCTCTACCACGTTCCCGATCTGCATAAAGGTTTGTCCGAGGTGAAGCGTGTCCTCAAGCCGGGCGGCATTTTTTACTGCGCGACGTACGGCGAACATGGCATCACCGAATATGTACAGGAACTTCTGGCGGATTATGGCGTAAAACGGGAAGAAAACAAAGTGTTCACTCTCCAGAACGGCGCGGACCTTCTCGGCGCACACTTCACGTCGGTGGAAATGCGGCGGTACGAAGACCGGCTGGAAGTGACGGAGACCGGCGACCTTGTGGATTATATCCTATCCCTCGACGGAATGGCGGATTTCCGTGCGGTCACTGCAGGAGAGCTGTGTCTCGTGCTGGAACGTCAGAAAAAGAACGGTATCATCACCGTCCCGAAGGAATACGGGATGTTCATATCGGTAAAATAAAAAATTCTACATACACAAAGGAGATATCACCATGTTAAAAGGCATCAGCAAGATCATTTCCCCCGACCTTCTCTGCGTTCTCGCGAAGATGGGGCACGGCGACGAAATTGTGTTCTCGGACGGCAACTTCCCGGGAGAGAGCATCGGACGTATCGTCCTCCGTTCGGACGCATGCGGCGTGCCGGAACTTCTGTCCGCTGTACTCGAGCTGTTCCCGCTCGACACGTACGACAACAACGTCTACCTGATGGACAAGACCGAAAGCGACCGCGACCTCGATATTCCGATCTGGGAAGAATACCGCAAAATCGTTGCGGAACACACGGACAAGGAACCCGTGTTCCTCGAAAGATTCGAGTTCTACGAACGTGCGAAGAAGGCGTACGCCGTTGTTGTGACCGGCGAAGGTGCGATCTACGCGAACGTGATCCTGAAAAAGGGCGTTGTCAAGTAAGCGATGGGCAAAGATAAGAAGGACGAAATCATCAATCTGCAGCTTGACCTGATCCGGAAAATGACGGAAAACAACATCAAGCGGCTGAGCGATGACATCTGGGGCAGTACGCGCACGAATGCAAATCCGCAGCAGCCGTCCCAGAAACCGGCATCCGTGCAGAAGCAGCAGTCGTCCGCCAAGCCTGTGACGACATCAAATTCCGCACCCGCGAAGCCGTTGGATGAAAATCTCATCAAGGCGTCGGACGGCGGGGACGGTGCGAAACCGGTCGAAGCGGAGGAAAAGCTGCCGGAAAAGGAGAATATCGAAGACCTTAAAAAGGAACTCGACTCCTACATCGGGCTGGAGGAAGTCAAAAAAGAGGTGAAGAACCTCATCAACATGGTGACGGTGTACAAGCAGCGGCGGGACAATAACCTCCCGACAGCGGACGTATCGCTGCACATGGTCTTCTCCGGCAACCCCGGGACGGGCAAAACGATGATCGCGCGCTTCATGGCGCGGGTGTATCACTCGCTTGGCATTCTGTCGAAGGGACAGCTTGTCGAAGTCGACCGCAGCGGACTCGTTGCGGGGTACATCGGTCAGACAGCGATCAAGACGGCGAAAGTGCTGGAAGGTGCCATCGGCGGCGTTCTGTTCATCGACGAAGCGTACACGCTGACCGCGAAGACAGAAAACGACTTCGGGTTTGAGGCAGTCGACACCATTCTGAAATCCATGGAAGACAACCGCGACGACCTTGTGGTGATTGTCGCAGGGTACATAAATTTAATGGAAGATTTCATCGACTCCAATCCCGGGCTGCGGTCGCGGTTCAACAAGTACATCAACTTTGACGATTATTCGCCGGAAGAGATGATCGGCATTTTTTATCTCCAGTGCGAAAAGAGCTGCTACGTTCCCGACGAGGATGCCAAGGCGGCACTGAAGGAATACTTCACCGCCGTTTCGGAAGCGGCGGGCGAGTTCGGCAACGCACGCGGAGTCCGGAATACGTTCGAACGGATTCTGACCGAGCAGGCGAACCGCATTGCCGGAATGACGGACATCTCCCGCGACGATCTCATGAAGATCACAAAAGCAGACGTCGACGCGGCGCTGGGGTTAAAAGACTAAAGAAAAGTGGGGAAAACTTTTTTTCAAAAAAGTTTTCCCCACACCCCTTTCAAAAAACTTTAAACATGGTAAATTGACAAAGTATGTGCAGATTTTTCGTG
>JBGVOJ010000383.1:0-3059 GCA_045126415.1 Eubacteriales bacterium
GTCTACCCCGAAGAGATCGAAAACGAGCTTGCTGCCACCCCCGGCATTCTCGATATTATCGTTTATGAAGGACAGAGCAAACGCGGCGTTTCCCATAACGCGATTGTCGCGGAGGTCTACCCGGACAAGGATTACCTTGAAGCAAACGGCATCACGGATGTGGAAGCTTACCTCAAGCCGTACGTGGACGCATTCAACAGGAAAACGGTGCCGTACAAGAAGATCTCGGTACTCAAAATCCGCAAGACGGAGTTCCCGAAGAATACGCTCCGCAAAATCATGCGCTTCCATCTTGACATGACCATTGACTGAGTCGGAAATACAAATCCCTGTCACCGGAAAAATGACAGGGATTTTTGCGTTATTTCGCGGAAACGGGAGGCAGAACCAGATCGTCAATGATCTGACGGACGGTTTCGTAATCCTCGCGGGGCAGGAGATAGGTTTGTTTTCCGCCTTCTTCCGGCTGCCACCATGTGACGCCTTCGTCGTCCACGGTCACACGGCCGTAGGGATGGAGATTCCAGTAGCCCGCGTCGGGACGGACGGCATACAGCAGGGCGGTGTGGTCCCAGCTTTCGCGGCCGTACTGTCTGCCGCACGGATGCAGTTCGTAAGCACGGCGGACGGGATCGTCCTGCGGTGCCTTGTTGACATATTCCTTCATGGTGACGCACCAGAGACCGATTTCGAAACTTGAGAAAATCAGTTCTCCCGGCCATTCACGGCAGAAAATCTGCGCTGCGGGGATATCACAGCGGATGTTCCATTCCGCACGGGCGGCAAGATCGCCGACCATGACCGGCATCGGCCACGAACCGAAGAAGCGTCCGCCCATGACAACGGTGCGGAGGACTTTTTGTTCGATCAGTTTCCGTCCGGTGAGCGGAGAAATGTCGTCCGCCGGACTTTGTACAAGACGTGCGAGAGACGCCATTGATCCGGTCGCGGTCAGCGTGACACTGTGGTCGTCCGCAGCGGCAAGTGTCTGCCGGAGCAGGACGAGGGTATCCGGTGCGGCGTTTTCCGTACCGTAGGTTTCCGACGGATAACGGTTCGGAAATTCATCGCAGAGCTGCTGTGTGTATGTCCCGCATTCGGCGGAAGATGCGCCGTAGTTGATTCCGACGGGGACGATACGTCCGTAATACGTATTGATTGCGTCAATGCATCCGGCGACGTACGGAGAGGCGTAGCAGGCGGTCACGGCAAGCAGTTCCGCCTCGCCGAGGTTGCAGAGACGGTGCAGCATGGCAAGCGCACCCGCATCGTCGCAGTCCCCGCCGATGTCGGTATCAAAAATAATTTTTACTTTTTCCTTGGTACTCATGAGAGATTCCTCCGTGGTGGGCGATAGGATGCGGTTTTATATTACCGGGCCGGATGGCGCTGATAGGTCACGCGGCGGCTCTGCATGTCGCCCGGTTCCTGAATTTCAATATCCATGGTTTCCGCAGAGAGCAGGAAATCGCGGAGTCCGTGTGTGTCGGTGATCGTATCGGGCAGGTACGCGCCGCAGTGCGCACGATGGGTATCCGCGTGATAATCGCCGCCGGATGTCAGGATCAGTTCCGCACTCTGTGCGATTTTCGTCAGCCTGTCCACATGGGTTGCGTCGTACAGCGGGTGACTGTTGGCTTCCACGCCGTCGAGGTACGCGAGATCCTGAAGCACATCCTTTCCTCCGCGGAACGGATGTGCCTGGACCAGCATTCCGCCGTTTTCTTTCACCAGTTTATATAATTCCGCCATTGTCATGGCGTAGGTTTCCGGATATGCCAGCGTGAACGAAGGATCCACGCCGTAAATAAGAATGTGCGCGTTCGAATGAAGTTCCATTGTCACTTCCATCCCGTAGAAAACCCTGAATCCGACGGCATCTGCGCAGGCTTTGGTATATTCGAATTCTTTCACATAGCGTTCGGCAAAAGCGGCGGCATCGTTGTTCCGGACATAGCTCCGCTGATAGTGATTGGAGAGAACAATTCCGTCAATTCCGGCATCCTGTGCCGCTTTGATGATGTCGGGTGCGGGAACACGGCAGCAGGTGCTGATCCCGGAGGTGTGTGCGTGCAGGTCGATTAACATGATGATTCCTTCTTTGCTGTTTATTTTGTCCTGTTCTGCGACAGAGATGTTTTGTCAGCGGATCGTGTACCAGACGAAATCGTTCGCCGGAATGGTGACGGTGAGGGATACCGTGTAGTCCCGTTCGAGATCGTATGTTACCGGTTCACCGTCATACAGTGCGAATTCCGCCGTTTCGGAGAGTCCGGTGTAGTACAGCGGAACACGGATTGTGCGCGTGATCGGTTCGTTCAGCGGATTGAAGAGAACGAGCATCCCCTTCTCGTCAAGTTCCGGATTGACGTGTACGTAACCGTCGAAATCGCGTCCGTCCGGACGGCGGATCTTCACGGCGGGACTTTCGAAAATCGCGCGGTGCTTCTTGTAGACCGCGATGCTGTCCTGTACCATTGCCTTGGTTTCTTCCGTATCGTACAGACGATGTCCGCGGTAGGCCGCCTGAACGCCGGCGAGCAGATTGTTGTTCAGCATCATCCGGTAATGGTCGAGATGTTCGCAGAGCGGTTCGATCGTTGCCGCCGCGCCGCCGCCGTGATACTGTGTCAGCGGGACGAACATCCAGCCCATGGACGGAAGCTTGTCGTACGTACCGTCGTGGATGTTCTGACGGGCGAGGATGACCTGCTGTTCGCGCGGGAGCGACCAGTTGACTTCCTTGTAACCCATGCCGCATTTGTTGTTGCCCGAGAGATAATAGCGGTCGGGGACGTTCAGATAGACGCCGTTTTCCTTGCACCAGCCGTACAGTTCCGAAATTGCGGTGAGCTGGGTATACTGGGAATCCTCGTAGCATTCATGACCGGGATGCTTTTCCGAACGGCAGGTGTCGCCCGGATAGGAACCGTCGTGTTCGAGAACATCAAATCCGGTTTCGCGGATGAAGGTGCGGATGTTTTCGAGATATTTCTGTCCCCATTCGCTGCCGAGGCAGGGCGAATTACCGAAGATAATCCGGTCGGCGATGACATTGT
>JBGVOJ010000384.1:0-1641 GCA_045126415.1 Eubacteriales bacterium
TCGCCGTACTTGTCAAAGCTGTACTTTCTCGCCAGCTTGATTGCCCCTTCGTTCGCTTCCGCACCGGAGTTGCCGAAGAACATATTGCAAAGGCCGGTCTTTTCCGCGATCATGGATGCAAGTTCCGACGCCTTGTCGCAGTAGAAATAGTTCGAAACGTGCTGGAAGCGGTTCACCTGATCGATCACCGCATTTTTCCAGCCTTCATCGTTCCAGCCGAAAATGTTTACACCGATGCCGCTGGTGAAATCGACGAATTCTTTGCCGTTTTTGTCGGTCAGCACCGCACCGTGTCCCTCTTCGGGAACGAGGTCGAGCTTGCCGTAGGTCGCCATGATGCTCTCATGGTCAAACTGAATTACATTTTCACGAATCATAGTTGTACCTCAGCCTTTGGTAAACATGGTACCGATACCTTCTTCGGACAGCATTTCGATGAGGATCGAGTGCTTGATGCGTCCGTCGATGATGAACGTCTTGACGCCGCCGTTCACTGCGGAAACGCAGCATTCCACCTTCGGAATCATACCGCCGGAAATGACACCTTCCGCGCGCAGACCGTCCACTTCGTCCGTACGGATCACGGAAATCAGCGTGGAGGGATCCTTCGGGTCACGGAGAACGCCGACAGTGTCGGTCAGGAGAATCAGGTTTTCTGCGTTCAGCGCAACGGCGATTTCCGCCGCCGCCGTGTCCGCGTTGATGTTGTACACGCCGCTTGTGTCTTCCGCGTGAGCCACGGTCGAGATAACCGGAATATAACCGCGTGCGATTACGTCTTTGATAACATCCGCATTGATGGAGACGATGTCGCCGACATAACCATAGTCGGTGCCTTCCGCGTCGGTGTGACGGGTTGCCTTGATCAGACCGCCGTCGAGACCGCAGAGACCGATGGCACATCCGCCGGTACGACCGATTTTGTCAACGAGCTGCTTGTTGGTCTTGCCCGCAAGCACCATCAGCGCAACTTCCGCGGTTTCTTCGTCCGTGTAGCGCAGACCGTTGATGAATTCGGACTTCTTGCCGATCTTTTTCAGCAGATCGTTCATATCGGGACCGCCGCCGTGAACGAGAACGACGTTGATGCCGGTCAGGGACAGCAGAACAATATCGCTGATAACCGCGTCGCGCAGTTCGTCGGACAGCATCGCGTTTCCGCCGTACTTGATAACGACGGTCTTGCCGGTGTATTTCTGGATATAGGGCAGAGCTTCAATCAGAATACTCGCCTTGTCTTCGTTTCTGATGGACATGGTGATTTTTCCTCCGGATCAGCTTCTGTAGTCACCGTTGATGCGGACGTATTCGTAGCTCAGGTCACAGCCGTAAGCCTGTGCGGATGCGGTACCGTCATTCATTTCGCAGTTGATTTCGATCTTGTTCTGGGAGAGTACCATCTTTGCGAAGTCTTCGCTGAATTCGTAGCTGCCGCCGTTCTTGCAGACGGGGAGCATACCCATGTCGGACGCAAAGGAGATGTCAACCTTGGAGGTGTCAAAATCCACGCCGGAGTAACCGAGCGCGCAGATGACACGCCCCCAGTTGGCGTCCGCGCCGAACATTGCTGCCTTCACGAGGGAGGAAGCGATGACGGACTTTGCGAGAACGCGCGCGTCTTCGGTGTTTCTTGCGCCGGTG
>JBGVOJ010000385.1:0-2310 GCA_045126415.1 Eubacteriales bacterium
GGTTCCGGAAGCAAAGCCTCTGTCTTTTCTCTTAGCCATATTACAAAGTTTCCCCGGGGAAGCATTGTTTGTCGTTCAGTTTTTCACGCTGTAGATCGTGTAGAAGTCGATATAATCCCCGAGCTGTGAGCTTGCCACACCATGCCAGAGTTCATCAAGTGTTGCGTCAGCGTCGTTGGTCAACACATATTTCGTAACCCTCGCGGGGGCTTTTGCGGACTGCGGGGTTGGAATGGTAGTCTCAAATTTTCTCAGATACTTATATGTGCGAACATATTCAGTACCGTATTCGTTCCATTTCATCGTATAGATACCATCGTCGTGGGTCAGTTCAAATTCGTACATTGCCGGGTAGTCTTCTTTGTAGGCTTCATAATACCTTCCGTCGTAATTGCCATTTTCCATCGTGTGGTAGTGGACGATATCCGCCGAGATATGCTTGCCCTGTTCGGCTAACTTATAGAAGGTATTCCACAGAGCCTGCCCGGAGGTTGCGTATCCGTCCTCAAGGACGATCTTGCCATCCTCTTTTGCCTGTTCGAGCAATGCAGGATCTACCGCTTTTGACGGACTGTACCGATACAGATGTACATAATCGTCACCGGCTTCCGCCAGTACCACCGAGCGGTCGGGGTAATCATCCACGGCATAAACTCGCCATTCCACATCAAAGGGATCGGCTTCTTCTGTGAATTGGTACATCAGCTTACCCGGAGTCACAGATGCAGGATCATCGAAGATGATTTCATACCGATAGTTCGCACCGTCAATGGGGACATACAGATATCCGTCAAATGCGCCGGTGATGTTGGCTGTGGTGGGGGTCATATCCACAACACCGCTCACCCATACAAGCTCACCGTTTTCGATGGCGAGATAACCGGATTCTGTCACTTCGCCATCGGGATATGCCCATTTATCACAGACAAGCTGACCGTTCAGGGCACGCAGCGCGTAATCAGTTACGCCACGCTCCCATAATGTATATTGGGTATGCCGTTTATAATCGTACACTACAACATGGGTGTCAATTATACCTGAGCCATAACTAACTGTCGCGCAAATTTCAGCAAGGCCATCACCGTTCAGATCGGAGAAGAAAGCATTCCATATCGGCATGCCGAAGACAAGTTCGGTTGTGCCGCTCGCGTCTTCCGCCGTGATCTTTTCACTGGTATAGGTAAATGTCACACCCGGATAATCAGGAGCATTTGTCTGATTTACAATATCCCAATCCATTTTATCGGGAGTTCGGAAATAATCCACCCATACGCGGATATTCGGTGCTGTTTCATTCTTGACGATACTGCTGTAATCGATCAATTCATCATGCTCATCGTAGAAATACTGCCATACACGGCATCCAGCTTTGTCATATTCCCAGGAATACAGCAGCATCTGATGTCCGTTCAAATAGGAATTGCTCTGCTTTTTCTCTGTACCGTCAGCGTATTCCCACACACGTTCCGCGCGGGCAACCGCATCGTTGTTTACCAGAATCACATCATAGGTCTGCTTCGGTATCAGTTCTCCGCTGAGATTCAGTACCGCTTGATCGGGACAGAGATAGATTCCGTTTTCAGCCAATGCCGCATCTTCATACACATGACACTGTAACAAACGGTAGCCGGATTCGTCCTTGTTGTGGTAGAATACCGCAAAACCCATGTCTGTTTTTTCGGGAGAGGGAACCTGCCATCCGTCGTTATATGGAGAATCGTCCGACTCAAAGCCGATAATGATATACCCCGGTATATCGGCATGGCTCCATGTGAAAAAGCTGTTAACATCTCCGCCGACCGATGCGGTAAGGGAACGATCAAGGAAATTTCCCGTAGTGGTATCTTTGCCGAAGACGCTTTCCAGACGGTACAGCCACATGAATCCGGAATCATCTGAATACAGATCACCGCGCTCGGAAATATCCTCTCTGCCGAACCCGAGAAGTGTATCTCCACGGCTTGTTCGGAATGCAATATACATCCAACCTTCGTTTTTTCCACCGGGCAGATGGAGAATATAGGAATCGGTGATGTCACCAATCTTATATTGCCTGTGCCAGCCTTTGTCATATGCTGTATACCAAGCCAGTTCCTCTTTGTCAAGCGTATATGGTTCCATCTGACCGGTGAAGACAAATTCTCCGTCTGCATCACGTTCCCATAAACAGAAATCGGCAGTGATACAGAAACTGGGAAGATCATTGTCTACAAAAAAGGATCTCTGCAATGGAGTTTCGTATAGTGTTTCCGCCACCCGATATTCCGCACCGAGAAGCATCGTATCCCGGTTCATGGGATTGGTAATCAG
>JBGVOJ010000386.1:0-2690 GCA_045126415.1 Eubacteriales bacterium
TAAATAAACCTCTCCCCCGATCATTGACAACCGCATATTTCCTTCAGCAGATACATTCCCGTTGTTGCAGAGGTGATGAGCCGGCAAGCAGACGAGTCTACGACTTGACTGCAGGGTTGCTCCCTGTGGTGTGCGGTGACAGACAACGGTGACAATGATACTTCCGCAGCGAAAGCGCGGTCGGCGGCGTACCCGGCGATGGTGAGATTCCAATGGAGACAGTCCGCAACTGTCCGTCTGCTGAAAGCCCGAGGAAAATCATGTCCGGGGTGTTAGATAAGTACGAACAACACACAAAACGACAAACAAAATACGGGCAGCCGTGTGCGGATTTTTTTCCTTCACACGGCTGCTTTACTTATTAAAGGGGGGAATCCCATGAATGAAGTCAAACGCGGCGATTTGTATTACGCCGACCTCTCCCCCATCTTCGGCAGTGAACAGGATGGATTCCGTCCTGTTCTGGTGATTCAGAACGATCTCGGCAATGCCACAAGCAATACGACCATCGTTGCCGCCGTCACCAGCCGAACCGAAAAGAAAAAACTTCCCACCCACATCCGCATCAAAGCTCCCGATCTGCCTCTGGAATCCGTGGTGCTGACGGAACAGCTTCGGACCATCGATATCCGACGATTGGGGAACTACATCGATCATCTTGATGACATACAGATGCGGAAAGTGGATCGGGCATTAAAAATTAGTCTGGAACTTGAATCCAGCAGGAAAGGACGAAAACACCATGACCGAAAGAATGATACTCTCCATGCTGAAAAACGAACCGGAAGTCCTGACCGTAACCGAAGCGGCGAAGATTCTCCGGATCGGCAAGAATAAAGCCTATGACCTGATTAAGACCGGCAAGCTGTCCAGCATCAAGATGGGCGGCAAGATCATCGTGCCGAAAATGTGTCTTGTCCGTTTCCTGACGGACACAGATAATTTTCAGATGTCTTCCCGAATAGTCTCCGATAATCCCTGGACTTCAACAGAGACTTGTGATATGATTGGTACTGCCGACAGCGGTACCGGAAGACGTGCAGAAATACCTAAAGAAAGGACAAGAATATGAAACGAACCACCGGTCATCTGGCCGAAAAGAACGGAAAATGGTACGCTGTAATCAACCTCTACGACACCGAAGGGCGTCGGAAAGAAAAATGGGCAAGCCTGGATCTGGAAGCCAAGCGCGGTACCAAAACCGAAGCCAATCACCGTATGAACGAGCTTCTGGCGAAATACAACACAGGCGAGCTTTACTTAATGGAGTCGCTGTCCAAAGCGGATCAGGAACGAATGCGGGTAGCCAATATGCCTCTCTCCGATTATCTGAACGAGTGCCTGGAGCTCCACAGAGCCAACGTGTCGATCCTTACCTATCAGGGCTACACGAAGATGGTCCACAGCAGAATGATGCCGTACTTCGCCTCTCAGAGGCTGTGCGTGAAGGATGTGACGGGCGATGAGATCAATGAATTCTACATCTCCCTCCGCAGCGCAGGTCTCACGGGAGCCACGGCACAGCGGCATCACTCCCTCCTGCATCTGGCATTCCGCAGTGCCGTCAAACGCAGAATCATCCCCACCAATCCCTGCGATCAGGCGGACAGACCAAAGGCGAATCAGTACATCGGAAGTTACTACAACGCCGATGAGCTGAAGACGCTGATCGAATGTCTGGACGACGATCCCATGCGGATTCCGGTGATTCTGACCGCCTACTACGGTTTACGCCGGAGCGAAGTACTCGGGATCAAGTGGGATGCCATCGACTACAAAGATAAGAAAATCTACATCCGCCACAAGATCATCGAAGTCAAAACGCCGAACGGCAAAGTCCTCGAAGGGATGGACGTTATGAAAACAAAATCCTCCTACCGAACCCTTCCGCTGATCCCGTACATCGAAGGGGTACTGAAAGCGGAAGCCGAACGACAGGAGGAACTCCGAAAGGTCATGCGCGGTGCGTACAACAAAGCGTACAGCGAATATGTCTGTGTCGATGCGATGGGAAACCTGCTGAAGCCGCAGTATATCACGGAGCATTTCAAGGTGATTCTGAAGCAGAACGGACTTCGTCCCATTCGTTTCCACGATTTGAGACACAACACAGCCAGTTTGATGCTTGCCAACGGTGTACCGATGAAAATGATTCAGGACTGGCTCGGTCACTCCGATATGGGAACCACAGCGAACATCTACTCGCATCTTGACAGCAACAGCAAGATCGCCAGTGCAGTCACTATCGAAAACGCTCTGGCACTTTCCGATGAAGAATAGGGTCAAAACCAAAGAAAAATGGGGCTGAAACGTACATTTCAACCCCAAAATGGCGGAGAGTGTGGGATTCGAACCCACGCGACGTTGCCGTCAAATGGTTTTCAAGACCACCTCGTTATGACCACTTCGATAACTCTCCGGGTATTTTACTGCCGAATCCGTGAGAAACGGCAGACATAATCAAAAAATATGAATATGCAAATTTGCGAGAAAACTGCGAGATGAACCTCAATCTCACTGCAAAGGCAAGTGAGAAAAACAGAGAAAACCGCACGATTACCGCAGAAAACGCGAGATTCCGAAAGAAAGCCGTGACGGGGACGAGAATTTTTCAAGACCGCCTCGTTATGACCGCTTCGATAACCCTGCGTGACGTCCGTGCGGAAAAGACCGCACGATTTGACGCATAA
>JBGVOJ010000387.1:0-2110 GCA_045126415.1 Eubacteriales bacterium
TTCAGAAGATGATCGACAACGGTGAATTCGGAGAATACGCCTATATTGATCTTGGCACCAACAATTTCATGCGCTCTCCGTATGCGGAGCCGGATGAACCGGAACAGTTTGATTTCCGGAAGGTTTACGGTGATGTTCTGAAAAAAGACAAAAAGCAGGAATTCGAAACTGCCGGAGATATTTCCACGGAAAATACTGCAAAAGAAGCGGACAATGATGATTTCGGCAAAATTCTTTCCGAAATACGTCGTCTGAACGATGAGATTGCGGATGTGCAGGTCTCCGACCGGATATACCGGATTGAAGCACATACCAAGAATATTTTTGAATATGTAACGGATCATCCGGAGTCCATGCCGCAGATCCGTACATTCATGAATTATTACCTCCCTACGACACTGAAACTGCTGGAATCGTACAGTCGTATTGAACGTGTCGGCGTGGCAGGCGAAAACATGAAAAAATCGAAGGAAAAGATCGAGAGTATTCTGGATCTTCTGGTGATCGGGTTTGAACAGCAGGTAGATCAGCTGTTCAAAAACGAATCGATCGATATTTCCAGTGATATCAGTGTTCTTGAAAAGATGATGCAGAAAGACGGTCTGAGCGGAAAAAGCGATTTTGATATTTCAAAATTCAATGAATATACTGATGAAATTTCCGATTCCATCGGTATGTTCGGCAGTACAGTGGCACAGTCCGCTCCGGATTCTGATACGGATACTTTAAACAGTTAAAAAATCGCCGGCTAATTTCGGAAGCGAATTCAGCCGGCATTTTTTATATATTGGTTTTACAGAGAAAGCAGTGAGCAGGCATTTTTGAAGAATATTTTATCTTTCATCTCTGCGGGAATGGAAAGGGAATCGACAAAATCGAAGGTTTCTTTCTGGTTGGCCCACGGACAGTCACTGCCGAACAGTATCTGAGAGCTGTCGTGTTTGCTGAACATTCTGAAAGCCTGTTCGCGTGACAAACCTTCGATCGACCCCATGGAGGTATCGATAAAGAGATTTTTTCCGAGCAGCTTGTCTTCCACTTCATTCCACATCATATTTCCGCCGAAATGCGCGCAGATCAAAGTTGTTTTCGGACTACGCATGAGACGTTTTGCCACCGCCTCCGGAGGAGCCCACACTTTTCCGGGGGAATAAACGTCAAAACCGGCGTGAATGATAATAAACATACCAAAACCTGCCGCTGTATCAAAAATTTCATCATATATTCTGTCATCGATACGAAATCCCATATAGTCCGGATGAAGTTTGAGTCCGGCAATACCGGCTTGACGCAGTCGTTTGATTTCTTCCGAATGTCCTTCGGCTTCGGGATTGATGCTTCCGAGAGGCGTCAGACGATTCCCGTACAGCTTCAGAGTTTCAATTGCAAAATTGTTGACGTTGGTCATCTGTTTGGCGTTGGTTGCAATGTTACAGACAACGGAACGATCAACGCCGCAGTTATCCATGTGTGCAAGAAGTCCCGCAATGCTGCCGTTGGTTTCGGGAACCATACGCACTTTTGCAGCGAGAGTACCGAGAGCCCGTTCTGCCAGTTTGTCCGGAAAAGCATGTGTATGAAAATCGATAAGCATATGGAATACCTCAATAAAAAAATCGGAATCAGTATATACAAATCCTGTTATTAAAAAAACGTCAAATTATGAATTTTTTATTAATATTTCGGAAATCGCTTGATATTGTTTGAAAAGGGAGTTATTATTAATATAATGGGGTAGAATGGTACTTCCATAGAGAATACCCTCTCATTTTGGTGCTGTTACGCCTCGTATTTATGCAATATTTTATATTTTTTACGGAGGATATAATGGATAAAACAAACATTGCCGCAACTGTCGGTGAACTCCGTGAGCTTCTTCTGCAGACGGATGCTGCGTCCGCGAAAAACGGCGCACTCAGTGCAAGAGAACGCATCACCGGAATTTTCGATGAAGGCACCTTCACCGAAACAGCTGCATTTACCTCGCGCCGTGTCAGCGAATTCGATGACAATACTCCCGATGAATTCGAAAGTGTAATCACCGGTTACGGCTCCGTGAACGGCTGTCTCGTTTATGCGTTTGCTCAGGACATCGCAAGAGCGAAGGGTT
>JBGVOJ010000388.1:0-1609 GCA_045126415.1 Eubacteriales bacterium
TCTGCGGAATCTGTGACGGTGTGAATTCTGCTGTGGAGATCATGACGGTAGTTTGTGCTTCCGACCGTATTTCAGTCACCGGCTCTACAGGAACTTCGATCAGTGCCGGCAGGATCCCGAAGCTGAACGGAACTGCCAGACGGATCAGTACCAGAGTCCAGAGAATATATCGGCATTTCGCTGTAAATTTTCCGCCGATCAGACGGAGGACAAGCAGCATCAGGGAAATCAGAAAGGACATTCCAAGAGATATCTCAGCGATCCCAAGAAAGAAATTCTGCATTTTCATAGGTCACCTCATATATACTCGTCTTCCCTTTCAGCATAACACTTCGGAAGACATTTATCGATGGTTTCAAATTATTATCATATACTAATAACGCAAATTGACAGTGATTAACTTCATTATATCACAGAAAAAAGTTCTTTTTATTTTTTGGGACAAGTGCCCCTTTTTCAGGGACATATGATATAATAATAGCATATAAAATCGGTTGCGGGAGGAAACGGAATGATAACGATTGCGGTATGCGATGATGACCGTCTGTTTGCGGCAAAACTGAAAGAAAAAATCCGGTATCTTTGTGCCTGCTGTCTGCCGGAACGGATCGAATGTCATGTGGAAGCAGAATTCTGTTCCGGCAGTGATGTTCTTGTCTATCTTGAAAATCATCCGATCAATATACTGTTTCTTGATATCGATATGCCGGAAATGTCCGGGTTTACTATTGCAGAACAGCTTAACCGGAAGTATCCGGATACTCTGCTTCTATTTGTGTCAGCACACGAGCAGTTTGTCTACAGTTCCTTTGAATACAGTCCGTTCCGGTTCCTGCGAAAATCCCATCTGGAAGCGGAACTTCCGAACGCGCTTGTCAAAGCCGTGGAATCCTTTACACGAACGAAAGAAATGCTGCTGTTCTCCACCACAGATGGGGACATCTGGCTCCCTGCAAGAGACATATTGTTTTTCGAAGGACAGCGGAATTACTACCTGATCCATACGGTTTCCACAGTTTATCGGTGCCGCGGAACGATGGCACAGGCTGAGAGCATGACGGAGCAGCTGGATTTTTTCCGGATTCATGTGGGGTACATCATCAATCTTGAGAACATCGAGAAACTCTGCGGTACAAACACGGTTCAGATGAAAAATGGTGCTATGCTGCCAATCAGCCAGCGGCGGCTTGCGGAATTCCGTTCTGTTTATATGCAGTTCACCCGGAGGAGGTATTCGGTATGATGACGTTCCTGATTGAAACGGCTGCATCATTGTTTCACAGCATTCTGGCAGTATACTTTATCCTCCGGTTCAACAATGCCGGATGGAAAACAAGCCGTCTTGCTGTGCCGACCGTTCTGCTTGGCTTCCTGGTTCAACTGATCGGCGACCGGATTGCTCCGGGCTTTAATACCTATACATCACTGATTCTGTTTCTGCTCAACACCCTGTTCGCCTTCACAATCTGTAAGAAACACTACATCCGTGCGCTCCTTTCCACCTGTCTGTACCGTGTGGTTGTTCTGCTGGTCGGGTCGCTTCTTTATGTGGCGATGTCAATGCTGATCCGCGATTTTGAAGTTCTGCTGCAGGGTTCGGATGGGATCG
>JBGVOJ010000389.1:0-1498 GCA_045126415.1 Eubacteriales bacterium
TGGAAGGAAGAAAACCGCCTGACGGCGGTTTTCAAAATTTTATGTCCTGCGCGGACGGCGCCTAAAGGGGCTCAAACGCCGCCCCTTTAGGAATTGCCGGCTTGGTAAAACGTACGTTTTGTTTTATCCAAATACGGAAAAACTGACCGCTCGTTCATAGATATAATGATCGGAAACCGCACGTTTTTTATTGGGCTAACCGCGGGCGAAAGGGTGACGGTATTCGCTCCGGGTGTTTGTAGTGAACAAACGCTTTGGACAAATCTGCACCCAGACCTTGTCTTTTCCGAACGGTCTGCCGCATGAAAACCGCTGTCTGTCTGAGGCCCTGAGGCCGAGTCCCCCGAACACAGGAGAATCCAAGGGGGAACCCCCTTGGTCGTGGAGATTCCTAAGAGGACCGCGACCGGTCCTCTTAGGCGCCGCCCCGCGTAGGGGCATTAATTTTGAAAACCGCCTGACGGCGGTTTTCTTCCTTCTGCGGCAAAGCCGCACACTTTTTTTACATTTGTCCGTTGACAAAGCTCCACATTTGTGATATAATAGATTTGTAAACGATCTTATTGTTTCACGTGAAACATTTTCGAATCGTGTTGACATCCGAAGGGAAATTTACTATAATTACAGTATAGAATTTGTAGAAGGGAATCCCTTGACGGATCGATTTTATGTCTGTACCTTATGTTATCTCCTTCGCCAATCAGAAGGGCGGAGTCGGTAAAACCACATCGTGCGTGAATATCGCAAGCTGCGCCGCCGCCATGGGTCAGCGCGTCCTGCTCATTGACGAAGACCCGCAGGGCAACTCCACCAGCGGCGTGGGTATCACCAAAAAGAATATCAGGAAAAGTGTCTACGACGCCCTCGTCGATGACGCGTCCCCCGAAGACTGCATCATCAAAACCGAATTCGACAACCTGTCGATCGTCCCGTCCAATATCAGCCTCGCCGGTGCGGAGTTCGAACTCGTCGATATGGAAGGACGCGAAGCCAAACTGAAGCAGTTCATCGAAAAGCTCGGCGGCGCCTATGACCTCGTCATGATCGACTGCCCACCGTCTCTGTCGATGCTCACCATCAACGCGCTCACCGCGTCCGACGGCGTCATCATCCCCATGCAGTGCGAATATTACGCCCTCGAAGGTCTCACACAGCTCATGCTCACCATCCGCAACGTCAAAAAGCTGTATAATCACGACCTCACCATTCTCGGTATCCTCGTCACGATGTACAACGGCAGACTCAATCTGTCCACGCAGGTTCTCGACGAAATCAAAAAATATTACGCGGACAAACTCTTCTCCACCACCATCCCCCGCGCCGTCAAGCTCTCGGAGGCCCCCGGCTTCGGTACGCCGATCAATTATCACGACAAGTATTCCAAAGCGTGCCAGTCCTATGTCGCGGCGACCGAAGAAGTCCTCAGCCGGATCGGGATTGTTTAATGGCGAAGAGTGGGGGGGGGGGGGGGGGGGGGGGGGGGGGGGGGGGGGGGGGG
>JBGVOJ010000390.1:0-3519 GCA_045126415.1 Eubacteriales bacterium
GGGAACAACGTAAACCATCCCAACGATTTTCTGGCAAGGGTTTACGGCATGGTTCTGATGGCAGTAATGGGAAAATAAAAAACAGCCCAGTTACCTTCTGCTTCGCTTGCGTAAAACTGTACGCCAGTAAAGAAGTTTATAACTGGGCATCTTTTATTGGTGGGTTTTGAAAATCCTCCGTCGACTGCTTCCGCATCGATTTTCTGTGCAAGAGAACGGATATCTTCTGATGCCAATTCCGACGGCCGCACAAACGCAAGTGTGAGATAGATATAAGTCAAAAACTCTACCTTTCCCCCATGCCTTTTTCGTGTGTAGATTAATGATTTTTTATTGTATTTGAAGTGGACGAATAATAGATAATATACGTCTCAGTTTATGTAGATGAACCTGTTTGTCAAGTTTTTGCCTGAAGAATTTCGTAGCTTCCTAAAAAATGTTATTTATCGTTTGTACTTGTATTAATTACTGTTTTCAGCTGAGTTCAATCACATATTTGTATTTTTTATAGAGTTATGTTATAATATAGGTGTTCCATATCATAGTTAATCCCCACCAGCGCAGATTTCCACGGTAGTTTTCCAAAGCTTTCCTGTAGTTCATCTGCTTGGTCTGGTCAATCGCACCCTGTGCATCCTTGTCCTTCTTCAATTCAATCACAGCTGCAGGTTTATCCCGGTGCATAGGACGCGGAATCAGACAGATATACGCAAATCTCTTCCCTGTCGGTATTTCGTCCAGAGGGCGAGGTAAGTCTTTAACATTTCCGCGTGTTCTTCAGGAATGTCACGGCAGCGGACAGAAATCTGCGGTACGGAGAACAGGACATTTGTAAGCTGGAACGCCGCTTCTTCCGCCGGTTTGTCCGGATGTCACATCGTCATGTCAGAGTGAACGGCGGTATTGCCGCTCATCAGCCGCAGAGACAGGACGTTCTGCCGGTTGCACAGACTGTCGCCGGAACGGAACATATTGCCGAAGGTACACATGAGCGGTCCCATGTAGCTCTGACGGAATTCGATCAGAACATCCGGCTTTAATTTCCCGCAAAACCGCGATGACGTCTTTCATGAGTCCGTTGACCGCGTCGTAGATCGAATGCTTTTTTCAGAAACTCAAGTGGTTCCGCAGAGTTGTCACTCGTTATGACAAGCGCGATTCCGGTTATATATACTTATCACATAGAATATCATACCACACATCCCTGTCAAATCCCCGAATAAATCGATTCTGTCGTGTTCAAAATAACCTCAATACCGGAGGTGAACCTATGAGCAATCGACTGGCAAACGAAACAAGCCCCTACCTGCTTCAGCACAAGGACAATCCCGTAGACTGGTATCCGTGGTGCAGCGAAGCATTCGACCGTGCGGAAAAAGAGGACAAGCCCGTTTTTCTGAGCATCGGATACAGTGCGTGTCACTGGTGTCATGTACTCGCGCATGAAAGTTTTGAGGACAAAGAAATCGCTGAACTGCTGAACAAATTCTTCATTTCAATCAAAGTTGACAAAGAAGAACGCCCCGACATCGACAGCGTCTATATGGCGGTCTGTCAGGCATTCACGGGAAGCGGTGGCTGGCCGACCAGTATCTTTATGACCGCCGAGCAGAAGCCGTTTTTCGCCGGAACCTATTTTCCCAAAACCACACGCGGCGGTATGATCGGTTTCCGTGATCTGCTGATCGCCATTCACGAAAAATGGGTATCCGACCGTACCATGCTGCTAAAACAGTCCGATGAGATCATCCGGCATCTGAACAGCCCGGAAGTTATGACGGACACAGCGGATACGGAACTGATCCACTCAGCAGTACAGCAGTATGAGCAAAGCTATGATGAAAAATACGGCGGCTTCGGACGGGCACCGAAGTTCCCGACACCGCACAATCTGCTGTTTTTGCTTGGATATTATAAGCGATACAAAACCGTATCCTGTCTGCGTATGGCGGAGCACACGCTTATACAGATGTACCGTGGTGGGATGTTCGACCACATCGGCTTCGGTTTCTGCCGCTATTCCACCGACAAAAAGTTCCTCGTTCCTCATTTTGAAAAAATGCTGTGTGACAATGCACTCCTGATCCTCGCATACTGCAAGGCGTATACGGTGACGAAAAAGCAAGTCTATCTCGACATTGCCGAAAAAACGGCGGATTATATTCTGCGGGAGATGACGTCCCCGGAAGGCGGATTCTACAGTTCGCAGGATGCTGACAGCGAAGGCGAGGAAGGAAAATACTATCTGTTTACCCCGGGTGAAATCGTCAATGTTCTGGGAGAAGCGGATGGGAAACGCTTCAACCACCATTTTGATATTACGGAAGCGGGCAATTTTGAGGGAAAGAATATCCCAAATCTGCTGAAAAGTGATCCCGATGACAAGTCCTTTGAGCAGTTCTTCTCTGTGATTGACGATTACCGGAAAAAGCGGTATTCCCTTCACCGTGATGAGAAAACCCTCACCTCGTGGAACAGTCTGATGATCGCCGCCATGAGCAGGCTGTATCTTGTCAGCCGGAAGGAAAAGTATCTCACCGCCGCGCTGAACGCCGATCGATTTATACGGAACTGTCTGAGTGACGGTGATGTACTTTATGTCAGTTATCATATGGGTAAACGTGGTGTAAGAGGATTTCTTGATGATTATGTCGCCTGTATTTTTGCTCAGCTTTCGTTATACCGGGCGACGCTGGAAGTGGAATATCTGGATCGTGCCAAAAGTCTGTGCGATAAGGTTATATCGGATTTCAGCGATCCGGCAGGGGGATTCTATCTGTACAGCGACGGGCATGAGGAGTTGATCCTGCGTCCCAAGGAAACCTATGACGGTGCGATTCCAAGCGGTAATTCGCTCATGGCGTATAATCTTGTGCGCTTGTCATTCCTTACGGATGAAGAAAAATACAAGACTGCGGCGGAACGGCAGCTTGATTTTCTTTCATCATGCGCCGCACGATATCCAACCGGATATGCGATGTTCCTGACTGCGCTTCTGGAGCACGACAATCCGCCGATGAAAATAACGGTAGTTATGGAGGAACGGACGGACAAAAGTGGTTTGTCTCTTGAAATGCCGGCGGATGCGATTGTCATTCATTTGCTGAATCCCACAGCGGAATATCCGCTCAAGGATGGGAAAACCACCTATTATGTGTGCCGGGGACATCACTGTCTGCCGCCGACCAATGATCTGCATGAATTGATTCAGGGATGAACATCACGTTCATCCCTTTTTCATCTGCTTAGTGTATTCCAACTGCTGTGTCAAGCCGTGAAATCAGTTCGGTAAACCAAGGCTTATTTCGGTACGCCTCATAACATTGCCACATCATTTCTTCTTTGAGCGTTCTTATCAACTGCTTATTATCCGTCGGTGCATCCGCAATCTGCCAGCCGTATACCAGAGGATGGGTGAGAACGTGCGCTTTGATGTTCACAGACTTGACTGCACATTCAACTGCACGGGTAAGATGTTTTCTTACGATTTCTTCATCCCTGCCGAGAGTCGTTTCATCT
>JBGVOJ010000391.1:0-2379 GCA_045126415.1 Eubacteriales bacterium
CGTAGTCGTTCATATCCTTATATACTTTACGGATCGGAAATGCTGGAAGTGGCTTCATTTTCTTTGCACGTTTGGTCCGTTTCTCATGATGAAACGGACCTGCATTCCGTTCAAAAACCATACCATCCCGGATGACATACCTTCCGTAAAGAGGATGCCCATGCAGATCAACAATGTTTCCCTGGGAAAGCCGGATACAATCCATTACGCCGGTTTCATATCCTTCACGAATCTCCTGTGTATGATCGTCAAATTCCAGCAGTTCCGGATCCTCCGTGTTCACATTATAAATTTCCATGATGTTTTCAACTTCACAGGAGACCTCTCTTGAAAAGGCATCTCTGTTGCTGTTCAGCCGTTCAAGGAGTAAACGATCCAGCACATTCGGTTCTTTATTTTCATTCTGTCCAGAAAGATCAGCAATTTTTTCTGCTATCTCCCTATCTGTTTCTTCATCCCGCTGTACATCATTCACAGCCAGCGTAACCAAAGTCTTAAAGTGCATATTATCTCCTTTCAAAAGCAGTGAGCAGCCGAATCACCGACTGCCCACTTTAATATATGATATATCTCTCTGTTTACTGAATTGCTTTCATCACGCATGTATCACTCTGCGCTACCTCCAGCAGATAGATACTGTTCTGTGTTTTGAACATCATACTCCGCTTCGACTGTGCACAGATTTCCACCACCGCAGATGTCCGGCGTATACAGGTATCTTCATGGATATATGCAGGCATACCGATCCGGATCGGCATGATGAGCTGACCCCTGATCTTGATTTCATTCTTCACTTTTTCACCTTCCTTCATATTGATTCTATCGCTGTACTGATCATATCTGCGATCAATCTCGCTTTCTCAATCTGCACTTCTGTCGGGAGTTCATGTTTTCCTCCGACGAGTACCACAACTCCCTGTAATTCAAAATTCGGCATATACGGAAACATCGCCAGAACCCACTGTTTTTCATCACCCGTCAGTGGAAGTCCGGAGGTACCGTCGGTGATGTACTCTTTCCAGCAGGTAAGCCTTGACCGCAGTTCATCTGAAAGCATGGTGTGCTGCTTGAGGTTCGTGTCCGTGGAAGCAAAAACATCCAGTTTCGTGGTAACTGCAAGAATCATAGATTCATTCTTCTTCCATCCGTTGACACAGGCTCTGACAATCATATCAACATCAGTAACGTAGGCGTATGGTGTCAGGATCAGTTGCCTGCCATCCACTGAAATCTCCATCATATCGCCTTCCTCCAGATGTACCTGTCTGCGTACCTCCTTCGGGATCACGATCCGTCCGCACCGACATTGCCGCGCTTGATCGTGAGCTTTGTCACCTGCGAGCGACCGTTCTGATCCGGTAAACCGAAAATCTTATCCGTATGGAACTCAAAACTTTCCACACAATTCTGTACCCGGCTGAAGATGAACTGCACTTCATCCGGCTGCAGATTTGCGGAGGCACGTTTTGTGTTCGCTCCGGTTCCCGCAGAATAATCCTGTACAACTACGCCGATGTTTGAATAGATTCGCTGACCTGCTCCATTGTCGTCTCCATGTGCATGGATGTGTGCATACAGTTCCAGCGGTGCCGGATTGAGCTTGTCTGTCAGCTCCACCAGTTTCTTATCCGTCTTGTAGACAGCAATCTGTCGGGAGATATAGCCTGTTTCATTCATTTGTTTTTCTCGTCCTTCCTTATCCTTTGAGATACCTCATAATCAGTCTGGTCAGATTCACCGGAAGCTGGTTCAGATCGGTGATATCCAGAAATCCATCTTTGTAAATCCGTTCAATGTTTTCCTTGTCGCTTCCGATGGCGGCGGCGAACATGGTGATTCCTTTGTTCTGATACTCATGCTTGATTCCCCGAAGATCGGCTTCCGCTGCGGTACCGCTGTAATCATATGACGCGGGCTGTCCGTCCGAGATCAGAATGAGCAGTTTGGTCTCTTCATCCCTGGTCATCAGGCGTTCTGCCACATACCGCAGAGCTGCGCCGTCACGGTTTCCGCCTCTTGCAGACATATCCATCATGCGGCAGCAGTCCTTCTTATCATGGGAATCGAATTCGGCGTAAGCATACATATCCACATCACGGTCATACGAGGTGTGTCCGTAGACAATCACCGGAATCCCCAGTTTCACGCAGAAATCGTACAGGACGATGCTGGCGGAACGGGCATAAGTGATACGGTCGCTGCTGCTCATGGAACCGGACTCGTCAATCAGCAGTGCCACTGCCAGATTCATGAACTCTTCCGGAAGTCGGTTGTTATAGAATACTTTTCCGTCTTCCTGTGCAAAAGCTCTGGCATTGATCCGGCGCCCCAACAGAACATTCGTCTGTTTCCCGCTGTCACGCCGATCTTTGAGAAAAT
>JBGVOJ010000392.1:0-4732 GCA_045126415.1 Eubacteriales bacterium
CACCCTTCCAAAAAACTTTATACTATATAAAAACAAAGCTGGGTACAAATCGTTCGGAACATGGCATGGTCTATGACTGTACATTGTTTCAAACGGTCTGCATCCAGCTTTGTCATTCTTTTTCGTTTTAAAGTTTTTGAAGAAGGGTTTGGGGAGAAACTTTTTGAAAAAAGTTTCTCCCCATCGAACTCACGTTTTATTATGAAAAGTAAAAGAGCGGCATAACCGGAGTTATGCCGCTCTTTTTATGAGGGTTTAATTAATATGCAAAACCATAGAGCATGGTAGCGATGAGAGCACGGGAAGCGGGAGCCTGAGGATAGAGATAACCTTCAGCACCTTCATAGATGCCTTCGGAAACTGCCCAAGCCATAGCTTCTGCAGCCCATTCAGCTACGTCAGCCGCGTCAGCATAGTCTGCTGCGAGGTCGTATTCTGCAACAACATCGAGTTCGATGAATGCAGTGTAACGAGCAAGGATAACAGCTGCCTGTTCAACGGTGATTTCATCGTTGATACCGAAGGTGCCGTCGCCATAACCGAGAACGATACCGTTATCAGCTGCCCATACAACGTAAGGAGCATACCATTCGCCTTCAACTACATCTGCGAACGTATTTTCGCCAACGTAATCTTCGGTGATACCATGGAGTCTGCCGAGAACGGTTACGAACATTGCACGGGTCATAGTGGTTGCGGGAGCGAATTCGATTTCAGAAACGCCCTTGAAGAGACCGTTTTCATATACGAATTCAATTGCTGCATAGTAGGAATCGGATTCGTAGATGTCAACGAAGGGATTTACCCATGCTTCTTCAACGATAGCTTCGTCGATTACAACAGGTTCTTCAATTTCTTCTTCAACTTCAACCTTTACACTGTCCTTATTTGCCTTCTGCTGACGGAGTGCGTGGAGACGGATGGACTGTACGAGGTAAGACCACTTGTTGTCGTCTACCTTGTCGTCTACCTTTTCGATTTCACGGGTTTCCTTTTCGCCGCAGACGGAGCAGATTCTCTGTTCGAGACCTTCTTCGTCTTCGGTAGCTTCTTCAACTACTTCCCAGTCACCAAAGGTGTGAGGAGCCTTTTCGAGAGTTTCCGTCTTGATGTAATCACATCTGGTACAGGTAGTAACAGCGGAGCCTTCTTTCGTACAGGTTGCAGCAGTAGTTTCGGTCTTAAGATCATGACCCAGTGCAGCAATTTCCTTTGTGATTTCTTCACCGCAAACAGAACACTTGTAGGTTACGCTGCCCTTTTCAGTACAGGTAGGTTCTGTACGAGCGAGTTCATCACCCTGAGTGTGACCATATTCAACAGAAGAGAGAGGTTCAGTCTTTTCTTCGTCACAACGAGTACATTCATACTTGATGTAACCGTCACCCTTACAGGATGCATCAACTCTGTCTACTTCTTCGAAATCATGGCCGAGTGCTTCCGTTTCATCATCAATGTAAGACTCACCGCAAGCACAAGTATAAGTGGTATAACCACCAGCATCGCAGGTAGGTTCGGTAACTGTGGCGGAGTAGTTATGCTTGTGATTTAACAGAATCGAACCATTTACGATTTCAGTTTCAACCTCTGCATAATTTTCATCGTATACGCCAAATCTGTTATCACCAGTAATAACAAGTTCAAAGGCATATTCTTCAGTTTCGATATTATCATTAACATTGAAGTTTAAAGTTGCAACAGTACCATTATTAGTGTTATTTTCTTCGGCACTTGCACTAATGATAATAGAACCTAAAGTAGTCTCACCATTCACCTGAAGGTCGTCTTCAGGAAAAACAGTACCTTCAGTTTTGAAACCATTGTAAGTAAAGGTTTCATCATCATAATTAAGCTGGAAACCTACTACCAATACACCAGGGTTGTTCGCAAAAACAATGTCAGCAGTCACTTCATCTGTTTCTGCACTATAAGCTACATTCTCAACAGAAATAGTAAAAGGTTTTACTTCAATTCCTTCAATGTGGATTGTCTCGCCTACTACTTCAGTTTCAACTGCAGCAAAATTCTCATCGTATACGCCGAATCTGTTATCGCCAGTAATAACAAGTTCAAAAGCATATTCGCCGGTTTTGGCATTTTCATTAACATCGAATTTTAATGTAGCCAAAACCCCATTGTTGTTATTATTCTCGTCATTCTCAGCAAGAATAATAACAGAACCTGATGTAGATTCACCATTTACTTGCAGGTTTTTTTCTTCAAAAACAGTTCCTTCAGTTTCGAAACCACCGTAAGTAAAGGTTTCATCATCATAATTAAGCTGGAAGCCCGCCACCAGCACACCAGGGTTATTTGCAAAAACAATATCAGCAGTTACTTCATTTGTTTCTGCATTGCATTGTACATTTTCAACTGATATAGTGAATACATCTACAGCATTCACACCAATAGAAAATGTAGCAATGAGGATTGAGACTACAAGAATCAGTGAAATTTTTGTTCTCATACCACAAAGCCTTTCTTTAAAATTAAAATTAAAATTTATATTTTCTCTTTATTTTATTCTAAAGAGTCAATATACCCACCAAAATAACGCTTCATTTTAGCATAGTCAGCGAGATTAAATACACCGTCCATAGTGACATCCGCTGCTTCTTCATTCAATTCAGAAACATCGATATACCCGCCAAAATATCGGCTCATCATTGCTAAGTCAACTAAGTTTACAATACCGTCGCTGTTTACGTCGCCAAGGATATAGTTATAAACTTCACCTTCAGCGATCTTCTTACCGCAGTCAAGACAGTAAGTATCACCGGTGTAACCAGCCTGTTCGCCATTCGGCTTAACAGCATCGCGAACTACCGTATTGACGTGATTGTTTTCGTCTACCGGAGTTTCGATCGATTCAAGTGCATTTGCACCCTTATCATCACTGTAGTTTCCGCCGCATGCCGCACAGTTGTAATGAGCTGCGGTACCGGTTTCGGTACAGGTCGCTGCGACTGCTTCAACGTAAACAAGTTCTGCTTCGTGATTTGCAGGATCGATCGCAATTACGAGATCGTCTGCATTTTCAATAACCGTGGTACGTTCTGCATCACTGTAGTTTACACCACATGCGCTGCAGCTCCAGTACTCGATGGTACCGGTCGTCTTACAGGTTGCCGCAACTTCTTCATGATGTACGATTTCACCTGCATGGTTGTCAGGATCAATGCCTACACCGGTATCGGTGATTTCAACCGTACCAGCTTCGTCTTCGAAGTTCTTCTGGCATGCTGCGCAGTTGTAGAATGCAGTAGTACCGCCGGATACGCAGTTCGGTTCGCCGGCTTCGTTGTAGACCAGTGCTTCCGGATGCGCGGTGGGATCGATCGCAATCACCAGAGCGGTTTCCAGATCTGCTTCTGCTACTTCAACGAAGGCTTCTTCACCGGTTTCCGTATTGGTTTCCTTTACAAAATACTTGCCGCAGACTCCGCAGGTCCAGTAAGGCTTCTTACCTTCTGCCGCACAGGTTGCCGCATAACCGGCATCCGTCGGTTCTTCCGTAAGATCATGCGGGAGCATTTCGGTGACAACGTCTTCAGCAGTGGTTTCAACGAACACGGTTTCACCGGTTTCTTCGTTGGTTTCCTTTACAAGGTAACGGCCGCAGAGTTCGTTCTGGCAGATCCAGTGTTCTACATTACCGGTTGCGGTACAGGTTGCTGCCTTTGCTTCCACATATTTCAGGTTTTCATCTTCGATGTGGTCATGTGCCACGAGATATTCCTGAACGGCACCGCAGTCAGGACAGGTTGCTTCATAGCCGGTCACCAGTTCCGGAGCCTCAGCATCTTCCTTGAGAGCGATAACAGTACATTCATGGATGCTGTTCTTGGGGCAGTCTCTTACCGGGCATACGCCGTGGAAGTGCATGCAGGATACGAGTTCGGTGTTGTCTTCGTTCCATACAGGTTCGAAAGCATCTTCACCGGCAACATCCTTGTCATGCTTCAGAGAACCGTCAACATTTTCCTGGAAATCGTTGCAGCGGAAGCATACCCAGCCGATGTTGGAGCCGTCGATGCTGTTTTCGTTGGAAGAATAGTCCTGATAGAAGTAATGGCATTCCAGATCGGTTTCCTCTTCGGAAAGGATCTTGGTGGAGCCGTCACTGAGACCGAATTCTGCGGTTCTGTCTTCCGTGAACGCAGCGCTGTTACAGGTTGCGGACATGGTGTACGGTGCGGTTTCACCTTCCTTGCGGTCGGTAAGCATTGCGTCCATCTTCATGATGTCCACAATGTTTGCACACCACATGAATTCGACGTTGGTGTTTTCTTCTTCGTCGTTTTCTTCTTCCTCTTCTTCTTCATCTTCTTCCATGAAGCGGTAGTAGTCGGGGTTGAAGTTGACGGCTTCTACCGCGTACGGATCGTCATTCGGAGCGAAGCTGTTGGAGTAGTTGGTACCGATGCTGACGTACAGAGCGGGGATAACACATCTGGTATCACCCATTCCGTCCTGACCGTAATCCACAAAGTTACCTGCTTCATCGAGGATAACATTGTCTTCCCAGTATACCATATCATTGATCATGATACTTGCAATGGGCTTGTCAACTACGGTAAAGGATTCCGTACCGGAGATACCTTCTCTTGCAGCAGTTTCAGGGGTATAGAAGGACATACCTTCAAAAGGTCTGCCGTCGGTAATGGAGTTTACAACATTATATTCCTTGAGCTGGGTAACGCTGTCGTCGTCCACGTCGTAAACCAGGATG
>JBGVOJ010000393.1:0-2236 GCA_045126415.1 Eubacteriales bacterium
GCGGCGGAAAAAGTCCGATTTCGACGGAAAGATCCGTGCACGTCCGATCCGCAGAACGAGAAAGACCGCAGCGGCGAGCAGAACTGTCAGACACTTGACCCGGAAATCACAGTACACAAAAATACAGGAAGCAACAAAGAATGCCAGAAAGGTACATGTGACAGGAGTGATTTTGAACAGTTCCATAAGTTCACCGTGCAGTCTTATTTTTCAGAGATTGTTTATGAGAACGATGTTGAATTACAGTTTGGCGAGTTCGTCAAAGCTGCCGGCAAGTGCGCCGTAGAGAGAATCGTACAGTTTATAAACCTTGCTGTACTGTGCGGCATTTTCGGCAATCGGATTGGAAGTACGTTCGGGAGTAATGATAGCTCCGCATGCTTCCGGTACGCTGGTATATGCACCGCTTCCGACACCGGCAAGAATGGCTGCGCCGAGGGACGCACCTTCGTTGGTGTTGGGAAGACAGATCCGGCGGTCAAAAGTATCCGCCATCATCTGACGCCAGAACGGGCTCTTACCGCCGCCGCCGCATGCCATCAGTTCGGTCGGATGAATTTCCATTTCGTCAAAGACGGACAGGCAGTCGCGGAGAGAGTAAGTAACGCCTTCCATGACGGCACGGAGCATGTCCCCGCGGGTATGCATTGCGGAAAGACCTACGAAAGAGCCGCGGCAAACCGAAGAAAGGTGCGGGGTACGTTCGCCCATCAGGTACGGCAGGTAGATCAGACGGTTCGCGCCGATCACGGAACGTGCAGCTTCATCGTCGGTAACCTGATACTTGTCAACACCGAACTTTCCGGCTTTTTCGATTTCGGGAGTACAGAAGTTTTCAACGAACCACTTCAGAGAAAGACCGGCCGCCTGAGTAACACCCATGACATGCCAGCAGCCCGGTACGGCGCAGCAGAACGTGTGAACGCGTCCCTTGGCATCAATCTTTACCTTGTCCGAATGAGCAAATACAACGCCGCTGGTACCGATGGTGACGAATGCC
Source organism: Eubacteriales bacterium (assembly GCA_045126415.1). Classification (GTDB taxonomy): domain Bacteria; phylum Bacillota; class Clostridia; order Oscillospirales; family CAG-272; genus UMGS1696. The sequence goes on from JBGVOJ010000393.1 coordinate 1,001, forward strand.
TTCCCTTCCGAAACCGTACCGGTTCCGACAGCGGCTGCCGCATTGTCCCCTGCACCGCCGACAACAGGAACATGATGTCCGATGCCAACCGCGTCTGCGATTTCCGTGCGTACGATACCGGTCACTTCGGGAGATTCGTACATCTTGGCAAGCAGTGCCATGTCGATGCCGAGCGCATCGCAGACTTCCTTCGACCAGCAGCGGTTCGGGATGTCGAGAAGCTGCATACCGGAGGCGTCGGATACTTCCGTTGCGAATTCGCCGGTCAGCATGTAACGGATGTAGTCCTTCGGCAGGAGAATATGCGCGCATTTTTCGTAAATTTCGGGTTCATGCTTCTTCACCCACATAATCTTGGAGGCGGTGAAGCCGGTCAGTGCGGGGTTGGCGGTAATTTCGATCAGGCGTTCTCTTCCGCCGACTGCCGCTTCGATTTCCGTGCATTCTTCCGCGGTTCTCTGGTCACACCAGATGATGCTGTTGCGGAGTACTTTGCCGTCTTTGTCCAGCATGACAAGACCGTGCATCTGTCCGGAAAGGCCGATGCCGCCGATGTCGTCCGGCTTCAGCTCCGACTTTGCCATAACAGCCGACAGACCGGAAAGAACGGCGTTCCACCAGTCCTGCGGATCCTGTTCCGCCCAGCCGTTCTGCGGCTGATACATCGGATATTCGTCGGTATGAGACGCGATTTTCCGTCCGTCTTCTGCGTAAATTGCGGTTTTCGTACCGGATGTACCGATATCAATTCCAATAAGATATGCCATAATTGAAATCCTTTCTGTGATGAAATACAATGCCTTTCTTATAATAATATCATAAAACCGACAATTTGTACAGTGCTTTTTGAAAAATTACCGCACTATGCAAATTGTCGGCTCTGCCGATTGTATGTATGAATTGAAATCAGAGCAGATCTTCCAGAACTTCGTACAATGTACAGGAAGTGACCACTGCGTCTGCGAGCTTACGGAACAGGTTCATGGCCTCGGATCGGTTTCGGGAGATATCACACGCTGCCGTGCAATCTCTGCCGTATTCCGAGTCAGTTTCCAGCTGAACGGAATAGATATGCTGTCCGTCAATCTGAAAAAGAGATTCGAACAACGTATATTTTACCGATACTCCGCTCAAGCTGCATTCTTTGCAAATAATGATCTTTCCGTATTTTGATTCTGATACTGTAGCTTCCATCAGATTTTCTCCTTGATGTTTGATAAAAATGAATTTTGAACA
>JBGVOJ010000394.1:0-1932 GCA_045126415.1 Eubacteriales bacterium
GCCAGATACACGCAGACTTCCCGACTGCCCTGATAAACCCGTACCGTTTCCGCCTCAAAGGGCAGAGTGAAAACCTTTTCCGCACCGGGTACAACGGTTTCTGTCAGTTCCGCGGAACGGTCTCCACGATGTACCGTCAGCCGGGTAATGCCGGTATCCAGAGCATTGTAAATATTCAGTTTCCGTCCGGCAGAAACCGCCGTGATATACGTTCCTTCCCGGAAAAGACAAACGCCGTCTGCCGGCAGATCCGACAGTGCAGAAATGTCCTCCCGCAGAGTCGATCCGGTTCCTTCCGCGAATGCCTGCACACCCATAATCACGGACAGACCGTGCCGGAGTGCTCCTTCCGCCACTTCACGAACCCAGAGACCATTTTTACCGTAAGACTGTGAGTATGCCATGGGCAGAACGGTATCATATCGCCCCACCGCGTCACCGTAATTCTGACCGTAATGCAGATCCGCAAAAGCGGTGTCCGCATAGGCACCTTCCGGCATCAGCGCGGCGGTAACCGTGAGACCGTTCCTGATACTGCGTGCTGCTCCGGTCAGACAGTCCGCCATCCGAACCACATCCGTACGTCGAACCCGTGCCAATGTCTGTACATCCGGATCGCCGGAACGGTAAGCATCAAACATCGCATTTGCGTCCGGATTTTCGGCATAATCCATCTGTTCCAGCATCCGGCTCAGTTTTACGGGATCTGCACCTTCTGCCGCAAAGCGCATTCTGTCTTCCGGAGACCAGCCATAAGTAATGTGATTATACCGGATATAGTCGAGATGAATCCCGTCCACAGGATATAGACGGCATACTTCATGGACAATCTGTTCCATATAAAGCCGATAACCTTCATCTGCAAGCGATACCAGAGAGTCGTCGTATTCCTTTATGTAATGATACCGTCCGCTTTCCGGATGGAGACGTACATAATTTTTATCTCCCCCCACCGTAAACCATGCGTGTACACGGATGTCTCTGTTGTGTGCCGCATTCAGCAGTTCAGCGAGCAGATCGCGTTCTTCATCATACGGAGCATAGGTTCCGGGATATGCCGTTGTCCCCAAAAGCCCTTTGACCAGATAAAAAATATCGGTTACACCGGCGCGGGCACACTGCGAGACTACGTTTTCCGCTCCCCGTTCCCGTACACTCCTACTCCACATCCATACCGAGAGAATCATACTTTCCTTCCTCTTTCTGTTATCGTTTTTTTAATAATTATACCGTATTCCATATACCCGCAGATACTGCCGCGGCAGCCGTCCATGGAATACACTTTTGACATGACCTGCCGCATAATCCATCATTCACCCTGATATACCAGACTGCGGAGGTAGGTTCCGTCAAAATCTTCGGCTTCGGCGGCTGTCTGCAGATGAATATATGACAACCCGTCCGGTGCATCGTTCCGCATGGGAACTGTAATGATCTGATGGTCACCATCGTATACCTGCGCTGTACCGCATTCCGTGTTAAATCGGATCATGATTTCCCGCCATTCACCTACGGGAAGAGTACGGCGATCCAGTGTAAAATCAAAAACAGACCATAGACCGACATCCGGGTCTCCCGCGTTCATCCAGTGGTCACAGAGCCGTACACGGACACCGGAACCTGCTATGTAGACGCCCAGCCGGATCTCACCGCGGTATCCCTTCGGGAAGTTCCACACGGCTCCCTGCAGTTCACTGACCAGCCGTTTGTCATGAACCCGGCAGATCTGCAGTGCTTCCCGGAAGTTTCCTTCAGGATCCGGCATCAGCAGAGCACCGGCAGTACGGTTCCATGCACAGTGTCCGGGGATTCCGGCATGGACATGACAGTCCGAGACACTTTTTACAAACAAGTGGGTGGTAATGTGATTCAGACCAAGGGTGAAATCTTCCTTGTTTTGCTTTTCGTACAGCCAGTTTACGTCAAAAATCA
>JBGVOJ010000395.1:0-16323 GCA_045126415.1 Eubacteriales bacterium
AAACCGCTGTCTGTCTGAGGCCTCAAGGCCGAGTCCCACGAACGGAGGAGTCCAGAGGACACTTCCTCTGGTCGGGGTGATTCACAAGAGGACTCCGACGAGCGGAGGTCACGTAGTGACCTCCACTTGTGCGCCGCCCCGCGCAGGGGCATAAATTTGAAAAAAGCACCGTTCCGGTGCTTTTTTCTACCTACCGCGGCAAAGCCGCGTCTTACTTCTTCTTGCGGTCAAGACGGAGCATACCGACGATGATCGAGGTAATTACGAAGATTTCGTTCAGCGTGCCGCCGATGTTGCCGGTCGACAGATGATAGACGAACCAGCACGGCGGAGAGGGAAGTGTGAACAGGCGAACCTTTGCCGCATCCTTCTGCGCAAACGAAATGGTCGTGAAAATCTGACCGACCAGCGGCAGAATGTCCAGCGGAGAACGGTAGGTTACCGCTACGCAGATTACCGCCGCGATGCTGTAGAACCATACCCAGAACGTCGTGTGATCCGCCCATTTGTGACGGCCGCGCTGATAGAACGTCAGGCAGCGGCAGATGCCGTGGATGTTTAAAAGTGCCCCCGACATCCCGCCCAGCAGCGCGAGATTGACCGTGAACAGCGTTGCCGCCAGAATCTGACATAAAAGCATTTTCTTCTGGGAATTCATCTGATAACAGATGATCGTTACGATCAGCGCGAGAATCCCGAGAATCTGTCCGATAAGTTCTGTCATGTTTTTTTACCTCATTTCCCGTTTCAGCCGCCCGTGACGGTCAGCCAGTCGTTTACAAGAGCGTCCTGCAGTGTCTTCAGCATTTCGCCCGCGCGGCCGCCTACCGTTTTTCCGTCGATTTCGCTTACCGGAATGCAGAACGAGCCGCTCGACGAAATCATGACCTCGTCCGCTGTGAACAGATCCGCCTTCGTGAACGGGATTTCCGCGTACGGAATGCCGAGCTTGCGGCACATCTTCAGCATATTCATCCGTGCGATGCCCGGGAGAATCAGGTTGTCCGTCGCGTGCGTGCGGAGGACGCCGTCGATGATCGCGTGGACGTTGCTGTGCGCGCATTCCGTGACGATGCCGTTTTCCGCGCCTTCGAACGCTGCATATGCAACGTTCACCGGGCGATAGAAAATCGCTTCGTGGCAGCCTGCCTGATGCGCCTTTTCCGACGCCATGACGTTCGGGAGAAGGTTCAGCGTCTTGATGTTGCAGTGGTAGAAGCGCGTGTCCGGAACCGTGATGCAGGTCGTGGGCTTATACGTATCCTGAACGTGTTCGGGTGTCAGCGTGATCCAGAGATTCGCGGTCATGTTGCCGCCGTGCGCGTGATTGCGCGGCGCAGTGCCGCGGGAGAACTGGACGTAGATGAACTGTTCGTGGCTGTCGACCTTCTTTACAAGGTCACAGAGCAGTGTGCCGAGTTCCGCCTTTGTGCAGGGCGCATGGATGCCCAGCAGAGCCGCAGAGTTGTACAGCCGGTCAAGGTGTTCTTCGAGACAGTAGATGATGTAATTGCGGCAGTACATCGCGTCGTAGCAGCCGTCGCCGAAGCAGGTGGCGCGGTCGTTCATCGGAACGGTGATGTTTTCGATGAGGTCGATTCTGCCGTTGTAATAGCCGAGATTTTTCATGAATTCCTCCGGAATTGGGGTTTGTTTGGAAGTTTGTCGTCTTATTATACCTCGGTGCGGAGAAAATGTAAAGAATAATTTTCCGGTACGGAGGTATAAAATCCCGCATGGAACCGGAATAATAATCAAAAAAGGTTTTTTCGTCAGAACCTTCCATTCCATTGACAATCCAACGCCGGTGTGGTACAATTATTTTGACTGAAAATACGTCAGGATCCGATGATAAATTTCGATTGTAAACTAACGGATGTATTATAATGAATAATAAGTCAGCTTTCACATATATTCTGCGGCGGCTGACGGCACTGCTTCTCGTGCCGATGCTGCTGGCTTCCTGTACCCTCGAACAACAGTTCGCTGAACCGTCGAAAACCGTCGGCGTGAGCCGTGCGGCAGAAAAACTTCTCGCGTCTGCGGAGCGGAACGAGATCGTTCCCGAAGGGATGCTTCCCGTGGCCGACGAACAGCCCCCGCTCGACGGCAATACCGGTTCCGCGGACTCTTCCGCTTCCGCAGGCTCCGGCAGCGGCGTTTCGTGGAGCTTTGAAAACGGGAAATATACCTATACCTTCCCCGAACCCGACCGCAGTACGCTCTCCGACCTTACGGATGTCAATAATACCAGCCGTGACTTTTTTGATGACATCAACCCGGATGATCCCGGCGGAACATGGTATTTCGCGCCGACCTCCGTGGATGCGACAACCGGCGAAATCATTTTCACCTGGGGAAAGGACCGCTCCGAATCCACGCTCGCAGCACTCGCGAACTACGGCGGCATCTACCGCGGCGATACCTCCCGCAAGGTCTGCTACCTCACCTTTGACTGCGGTTATGAAAACGGCTATACCGAGAAGATTATCGATACCCTGAACCAAAAAGGCGTTTCCGGTACGTTCTTCATCACCGGGGACTACGTGGAACAGGCTCCCGGGATCATCGGACGTATGCTCGACGAGGGACATATCCTCGGAAACCACACGGTGAACCATATCAATATGGCTCTGACGGACGCGCAGACGTTTATTGACGAGATCACCGGGCTTGAAAAGATGGTGAAGGATGTCTATCCGGATTCCCAGCCGATCCGGTATTACCGTCCGCCGGAAGGTGCGACGAGCGAATGGGCACTCAAAATGGCGGACAAACTCGGCGTCCGCACCACGCTCTGGTCGTACACCTACAAGGATTACGACCCGGACAAACAGCTCGACCACTACACTGCGCTCGAAAACCTCAAGAGCGGTCTGCATCCCGGCTGTGTCTACCTGCTCCACGCCGTATCCAGCACCAACGCCGCCGTCCTCGGTCAGCTGATCGACTGGATCCGCGCACAGGGCTACGAAATTCTCCCGCTCTGCGACATCGACATCTCCGAAGCGCAGGCGCAGAACAACGGATAAAAGATACAAGCAATCTGCACAAACCATATCCATCCTTTTTGTATAAAAGTTTTTGAAAAGGGGTTTGGGGAAAAACTTTTTTCTTAAAAAGTTTTTCCCCAAGAACACATAAATTGCCCAGAACACTCGTTGCCATGAGCGGCGGCGTGGACTCCAGTGCTGCAATGCTGCTCTCTATGGGAAAATACGGACGTGATGCTGTCTGCGGCATCACGCTCTGTCTGTCGGCGGATCACGCCGCTGATGAAAAGAACTGCGCCGACGCAAAGTCCGTCTGTGACAAACTCGGTGTGCCGCACGTCTCCGTAGATGCACGTGCACCGTTCGAGGCCGCCGTCGTCGATTACTTTACGGCGGAATACTTCCGCGGACATACCCCGAACCCGTGCGTCGTCTGCAACCGCGAAATCAAATTCGGTCTGCTGTACGATTACGCAAAAGCGAACGGCTTCGAAAAAATCGTCACCGGTCACTACGCCGTGACCGAAACCGTAAACGGTGTCACCTATCTCAGACGTGCAGCTGACATGAAAAAAGACCAGTCCTACGTCCTCGCGATGCTGTCGCAGGAACAGATTGCCGCCGCCGATTTTCCGCTCGGCGCGATGACCAAACCGGAGGTGCGTGAACTCGCCGCCTCCCACGGATTTGCTTCCGCCAGCCGGAGCGACAGCCAGGACATCTGCTTCATCCCCGACGGAGATTACGCGAAATTCCTGAAAAACCGCTGCGGCATCACCGATCAGCCCGGCGACTATGTCGACGAAACCGGAAAAATCCTCGGAAAGCATAAGGGACAGTGGCAGTATACGATCGGTCAGAGAAAAGGTCTCGGCATCTCGATGGGAAAGCACGTCTTTGTTCTCGATAAGGATGCGGAACAGAACCGCGTCACCCTCGGCGATGAAGACAAGCTCTTCAGAACCGACGTCACCGTCACCGATATCAACTTTATCTCCCGACATACCGTCGATCCGGACAGAACGTACACCGTCAAACTCCGCTACGCGCACCGTCCGGCACCGGCAAAACTGACGATTACCGGAAATACCGCAAATCTCATCTTTGATGAACCCCAGCGCGCCCCGACTCCGGGACAGTTCGCCGTTGTCTATGACGGGGATACTGTGGTCTGCGCGGGTGTAATTGAATAAAAATCCCGGAAAACAACAACGAAGAAAGCGAAGCACAATCCACCATGACAAAACTCCATGTTCCCACGAGACGACGTACGTATAACCTGATTGAAGACAAACCCATCCGGCTGTTCGGAACCGCTTCCGAATCCATCGTGGACGGTCCCGGAGTCCGCTTCGTGATCTTCGTGCAGGGATGTCCCCATCACTGCCCCGGCTGTCATAATCCCGGCAGCCACGACCCCCGCGGAGGTACCATGTCCTCCACGCTCGAACTGTGGAACGAGATCCGCCGCGATCCGCTCCTCACCGGCGTGACTTTCTCCGGCGGAGAACCTTTCCTCTGGGCGGACGAACTCGCCGAAATCGGGAAGGCCGCCGCCGACAAGGGACTCGACGTGATGACGTATACCGGATATACATACGAGCAGGTGCTGGAAATGGCGGAGAGGGATCCCGCCGTAAAGAGACTGCTTACCGTGACGAATTACCTCGTGGACGGACGGTTCGAGGAGGAGAAGCGGGATCTGAATCTGAAGTACCGCGGAAGCTCCAACCAGCGGATTCTGGATGTGACCTGTTATCCGAATTCGAAGAATGCCGTCTGTACGAAGTGGGCATAGGAGAACGCTGGCGCGGAGAGGGAAGAATACCTCCTTTATCCTCATGAAGCTGGATGGCGGAGCGATCCCCTGTATGTGTCCAAGGAATTTCGCGGACTGCGGTCCGCGACTCAGGGCTCTGCCCTGAGAACCCGCAAGCCTTTGAAAAGGCTTGAGCGAAACTTTTCGGCAGACGGCGTTTTGTGCAGATTTATACTACCGGAGGAATTACATAGATGAAAAACCAGAGAATTTTAGTCATCAGCAGTGCGAATATTGACTTTGTCCAGCGGATGCGCCGCATCCCCTACGCGGGCGAAACCGTCGTCGAAAACGACATCGGCTATTCCTATATCCCCGGCGGAAAGGGCGCCAACAGCGCTATCACCTTCGCCAGACTCGGCGCCGACTGCGTCTTCACCTGCAAACTCGGCCGTGACGCCAATGCCAAGCGCCTGACCTCCATCTACCGGAACGAGGGCATCGATATTCGCTATATCCTCGAAGACCCCGAAGTCCCCACCGGCCTTGCGTCCATCCTCGTCGAGGAAAACGGCAAGAACCGCATCATCGTTTACCCCGGCGCGAACATGACCATGACCGCCGCCGAAATCGAGGAACCCTTCACCTGCTATCCCGAAGCTGTCTATATGCAGCTCGAAATCCCGGACGAAGCCATCCTCGAAGCCGCACGCCGTGCCCATGAAGCGGACATCCCCGTCTTCATCGACGCCGGTCCCGCACGTCTCGACTTCCCGCTGAAGGAGCTCGGACGCGTCGAAATCTTCTCCCCCAACGAAAGCGAAACCCGCATTTTCACCGGCATCGCTCCGAACAACGAGGAAAACTGCCTCCGTGCGGCAATCCGCCTGTCCACGCTCGTTGACGCAAAGTATATCGTCATCAAGCTCGGTGAACGCGGCGCGTTCATCTACGATGTGAACGGCAAGGAATACTACGTTGTTCCGGCGGAAAAAGTCGAAGCGGTCGACACCACCGCCGCAGGCGACGTCTTTACCGCAGCAATGGTCTACGTCTACCTGCAGAACGGCAATATTCTGTCCGCAGTCAAGTATGCAACCTGCGCGGCGGCGATTTCCGTCACCAGAGCGGGCGCGTCGTCGTCCATCCCGACCCGTGCGGAAGTGATCGCGTACGCGAGAAAGAAGAAAGCGGAAGAAGCCGGCGAAGCTGCTCCCGCAGAGGAAAATACGACCGGCGACGAGGAAATGAACGAAATATGATTATTGTCGGAATTGACTTCGGCGACGCCAGAACCGGCATCGCCGTATGCGATAAATACGAAATGATGGCAAGTGACGCGGGATGCGTCGCCGCCGATTCCTATAAAAAGGCGCTCGCCGCTGTCGGCGAACGTGTCAAGGAGCTGAAAGCGGAGCTGATCGTGGTCGGAAATCCGATCAACATGGACGGCTCGGCTGGTTCCAGAAGCGAAAAATGCAAGGCATTCGCCCGCGAACTGACGGAACTCACGGGAATCCCGACCGTCATGTACGACGAACGCCTGACGACCGTTGCGGCGCACAAGATCCTCAACGAAAACAACGTCCGCGGCAAGAAGCGCAAGGCCACCGTCGACACGCTGTCCGCAAGACTGATCCTCGAGGATTACCTGACGGTAAGAAAACGCGAACAGGCGAACGGATAAACGAAAAATAAAGCCCCCGCGGTCAGCGCATAATCTGCTTTACTATTTTGCCGAAATACACGTTTCGGTGGTTATCTGAAATTACCGACTGCAAAAACGGAGGTGTCCAGAGGATACTTCCTCTGGCCGGGGTGATTCACAAGAGGGCGACGGCTTCGTCCTCTTGTGCTCCCGCCGCGCAGGCGATAAAATCTGAAAAACGACTGAAGGGAGTTTTTCTTCCTTTTGCACCGAAGGTGCGTTTCCGAAAAACAAAACCGTACTTCAAGGCAATCAGCCTTTCTATATTCCACAAGGAGAAACCCAATGAAAAACGCAGTATCCATCACCCGCTATGATATCGACCGTTACGAAAGATATCATGAAAACGACACCGTAAGACGCGCGCTCACCGGCGTCTTCGCAAAGACCAACATGAACGACATGGCGTTCACCACGAAGAACGCGAAGAAGAACCAGTTCTTCTTCTCCACCGACATCAAGACCATGTCCGCGACCAACCAGATGTCCAGCGGCCGCTGCTGGCTCTTTGCCGCAACCAACGTCCTCCGCGAAATCATCGCGAAGAAGCTGAACGTGGATTCCTTTGAACTTTCCCAGTCCTATCTGGCATTCTTTGATAAGTTCGAACGCATCAACTACTACATCGCAAGCGTGATCGACACCGCAGACGAAGCGCACAACTCCCGCGTGGTTGACCACATCGTCGGCACCGGCGTGCACGACGGCGGTCAGTGGGATATGTTCGTGAACATCGTGAAGAAGTACGGTATCCTCCCGAAGGTATGCTATCCGGAAACCTTCCAGTCCTCCAACACCGGCAACGTCAACAAGCACATCAACAACTACCTCCGTGCAAAGACCCCGGAACTCCGCAAGCTCGCGGCTGCGGGTGAAACCGAAGCTCTCGCCGCTCTCCGTGCGGAAATGCTTGAAAAGACCTACTCCTTCCTCTGCTCCTGCTACGACGTTCCCCCGCAGGAATTCGACTTCGAATACAAGGACAAGGACGGCAAGATCATCACTCTCCGTGACATGACGCCTCTGAAGTTCTTCGAAACCTACATCGGCGATTACCTCGACAATTACGTCAGCATCATCCATGCTCCGACGGAAGACAAGCCGTTCGACAAGGTTTACACCGTCAAGTACCTCGGCAACGTGGTCGGCGGCGCGGATGTCTGCTACCTCAACCTCGAAATGGAAGAATTCAAGGCACTCGTTGTAAAGCAGCTCACCGACGGCGAAGATAACAAGGGCGAAATCGTATGGTTCGGCTCCGACTGCGGCAAGTACAACGACGGCGCGAAGGCATGCTGGGACGTGGAACAGTACAATGAACTCGCTCTCACCGGCCTTGATGCGAAAATGTCCAAGGAAGACATGCTCAACTACCACACCAGCCAGATGAACCACGCAATGTGCATCACCGGCGTGAACATCGACGAAGCGACCGGCAAGCCGAACCGCTGGAAGATCGAAAACAGCTGGGGCACCGGCGGCGCACAGTCCGGCTACCACATGGCATCCGACGCATGGTTCGACCTCTACGTCTACCAGGCAGTCGTACATAAGAAGTACCTCGGCGACAAGGCAGCGATCCTCGACGAAGCCAAGATCGAACTCGAACCCTGGGACCCCATGGGAAGCCTTGCTGACTGATTGAAGAAATATAATTTCTCGGGGAAACCTTTTTTGAGGAAAAAGGTTTCCCCGAACCCCTTCCAAAAACCTTTGGACTGGAAAGGGGAAACAAAGTTCAGGTTAAATTTTCAGGAAATACCCATTATGAATCACTATACTCTCAAACTCCTCATTATCGAACACAATCCGCTGCTCGACGACGGAAGACGTGCCGCCGAGCTTGTGAATATGACCGACAAGATCCGTCCCGCCGTGGAGGAACTGATGGACGACATCAGGTTCTCCTCGCACGGTCTGGTGGACTGCGAAATCGTCGGCTGGGAAACCGTGGACGAATTCCCGCGTCATACCTGTACGTTCAAGCTGGAAGCAGGAGAATCCAACACCCTTGACTCTGCGACGGTGAAGAAGCTCTTCGAAAACGGCTGGTACGGCTGGTGGAACAGCGACTGGTTCAACAAAGAAGTCTGCCCCGAAGACGTCGGATTTACCTACGACTACGCGTACATGATGGAAAAGCACAACATTGTCGAACGCCGCAATAAGGGTGAATTTGACATGGTCATGCTCGTCAATATTGATCCCGTGTACACGTTCGAAGCCTGCATGATCGGGCGGAATTCCTACTGGATCAACGGCGAGGCGATCGAAGCCGACTGCCCGATGACCGCTGTGATGAATGTTTCCGTCAGCCGCCGCGACGCAAATTTCGAATGCTTCGGTCACGCGATGGAAATGATCATGGGTCATGTGTTCTGCGATTCCACCGGGGAATCCGGCTACCGTGACGGCGAATACAACGGAATTCCCGTGGAAAAGATGAATCTGTGGAACCGGTTCGTCCTCTGCAGCCGCAACTACAAGGACGGTCCCGTCGGCTGCGGCAACGTGCATTTCTCACCGAACTCCGTCTGTGACTACGACTGGAAAAACACGACGCTCGTCATGTCCACATGGCGTGACTGGCTTGACAACTACCCGAACCTGACCGGCGAAGCGGAGCCGACGAACTGCTATGCGTACATTCCGCTCGGCATCGGCGAAAAAGATGCGTGCCGCCTGCACCACCGCTGGTGGTTCTACTGCATGCCGCATGTGAACGGCGTGACGGAAGACGGCTATTCGAACAGCTGGTGGGATTATTTCGCGGAACTGGACTACGTTTCGGAAGTGACCGCGCCCGACGCAGTGACGGTAACGTCCGGCGACGAGCTGAAGCCGGTGTTCACGCTGAAATACCGTTCCGGAAAGACAAGAGAAGTGAAGCCGTTTGACGCGGATGTATACACCGAAATCACCGGAAACATCGCGTACTGCGAAGACTGCGGCACGATCCGTGCCTGCGGCCACGGACACGCGGAAATCACCGTGAAGCGCGACGGCAAGGTCGGACGCATGAGCGTGAAGATACAGTAAAAATCCGGAATACGAAAGCCTCCCTCTTTGAGGAAGGTGTCACGAAGTGACGGAAGGAGTAAAAAACAAACAATTTTACAGAAACGATATTTTGTGAAAATTGCCTGTGAGGACTCCTTCCGTCAGCGTTCGTACCTATATCCAAGGGTGGCGTCGGTGTAACGCTGCCACCTCCCTCGGAGAGGGAGGCAAAATTTTTCGAATATCTTTTTTGGAGGTACATTATGAAAAGAGAACTTTATGATTATGACATTTTCCCGATGGTATTCCCGGTCGGCGAAGCGACCGAAATCACCGTCAAGCCCCTCGGCAAGCATTCCGCGTTCACCGGTGATTACCGTATCGTTGTTCAGAGACTCGACGCGGGCAGCCTCGGCTATGATTTCGCAAAGTGGAACCATACCGACTACGACGTAACTCCCTGCGAAGACGGTGCGCTCCGCTTCACCTATACCGCGGACGTCGAATGCGAACACTTCGTACGCATCTACAAGGACGACCGCCGCATTCTTCAGCTCCCCGTTTACGCCCTCGCCGAAGACCTCGCATGCCGCATTCCGCTGCGCGGTGACCTGCATATGCACACCTGCCGCTCTGACGGTCACGAAGACCCCGCAACCGTCTGCGCAAACTACCGTAAGATCGGTTACGACTTCATCGTTGTCACCGACCATAACCGCTACTATCCGTCCCTTGAAGCGAGAAATACCTATAAGGACGCCGACATCACCCTCAATATCCTCCCCGGTGAAGAAGTTCACGTCCCGCTGACCAGCGTGCATATCGTCAATGCCGGCGGTACCTTCTCCGTCAACGGTCTGATCGAAACTTCCCCGAACTATACCGAAACGAACGGCTCCATCGAAGGACGTTCCCTCGACGGAAACGCTCCCGAAACCATGTCCCGCGAAGCGTACGACAAGATGATCGCGGAACTCGCGGCTTCCGACCTCTGCAAGGACTGCCCCGAAAACGTCGACAAGACCTGGTACGCCGTCTGCTGCTGGGCGTTCGACCGCATCCGCGACGCCGGCGGTCTCGCCATCTACGCGCACCCGTACTGGATCGCCGATATGTGGCACGTTCCGGAACCGTTCAACCAGTATATTCTTCGCAACCATCCCTTCGACGCGTTCGAAGTCCTCGGCGGCGAAAACTACTACGAACAGAACGGTTTCCAGACCGCAGCATATTACGAAGAATATAAGGAAGGCAATGTTCTTCCGATCGTCGGCTCCACGGACAGCCACGGTTCCACCGAACATAACCGCAACGGCGACATCTGCTCCACCATCGTTTTCGCACACGAAAACGAACGTACCGACATCCTCGCCTCCATCAAGGACAAATACTCCGTCGCAGTCGACACCATTTCGAAGGAATACCGCCTCGTCGGCGAATTCCGCTACCAGAAGTACGCAAGCTTCCTCATGGAAAACTGGTACCCCGTCCACGACCGCCTTGCAGCCGTCGACGGTGAAATCATGCGCGAATACTACGTCGGCGATGCTGATGCCTGCGAACTCGCCGTCATGAAGAAGAAGTCCGACGCAATGTTCAGGAAATACTTCAAGACCACCAAGTAAACAAGCAATCCGCACCCACTCCTTCCCGCGGTCAGCGCTGATAAAAGGAGGAGTCCAGAGGACACTTCCTCTGGCGCGGGTGATTCATAAGAGGTCCCGCGCGAGGACCTCTTATGCGCCGTCCGCGCAGGACATAAAAATTGAAAAATGACCGGAACGGTCATTTTTCTACCTTATAAATCCAAACGTAAAGTTTGGTATTCCACATTTTATAAGAGGTACGCAATCCATGAATAACACAGGCTATATCTGGCGGGACAGAAAACGCATTTTCTTCGGCCTGCCGTGGACGTTCACGACCTACGCCCTCACCGAAGACCGCCTCATCGTGAAAACCGGGATCCTTAATACCAGTGAGGATGAGATCCGCCTCTACCGCATCCTTGATGTTACTCTGAAACGGTCGTTCTGGGAGCGTCTCTTCGGTCTCGGTACCCTCCACCTGTGTACCGCCGATAAATCCTCTCCCGAAATCGATGTGCTCCATATCAAAAATCCCCGCGAAGTACGTACGCTCCTCTCCGACAGGGTCGAGGAAGAACGCGCTTCCCGTTACGTCGGCATCCGCGAATATATGGACGAGGATGAAGCAAACGACGAATTCCACGGATGACGAGGTATTTCCAATGAAACTGAAAAAAATCGCGGCACTTTTCCTTGCCGCTGTCCTTCTTTCCTCCGGTACTTCCTGCGGAACGGAAGCCGACCCGAAACCGGAAAATATCACCCCCGATACTCCCGCACCGGCTGCTGCAGCGGAAGAAAATGCGTCTCCCGAAACGGAAGCTCCCGCAGAGGAAGCGGAAATTCCCGCAGATACTGCGGACGAAAACGCTCTTCCCGAAGCTCTGCAGAACCAGAAGCATACCCTCCGCTTTGACGAAAACGGTGAGTTCCGCGTGCTCGTCTTCGGCGACGTGCAGGCAGGCCCGCCCGCACCGCAGAAACGAACCCTCGACGGCATTGAACTGATCACCTCGCGCGAGGACCCCGATCTCGTCCTCTTTGCCGGGGACAACTCCCTGTCCTGCACCACACAGACCGTCCTCCGCAATTATCTGAAGGCCATGACCGGCTATCTGGAGGAAAATCAGATTCCGTGGGCACACGTCTACGGCAACCATGACGACGAAGGCGCCATGTCCCGCGAAAAGCAGCAGGTCGTCTACGAGGAATTCCCCTACTGTATGTCGCAGGCAGGCCCCGAGGACATCAAGGGTGTCGGCAACTATGTCATCCCCGTGTATCCTTCCGATGAAAGCCGCACCGACCCCATTTTCTCCGTCTGGGGCATGGACTCCGGCGGATATGTCACTGACAAGGGACTTGCCGGACGTCAGGCGGTACTGAATCATACGATGTATGAAGGTCACAGCGGCAGCAGCTACGCGTACATGCCGTTTACGCAGATCCGGTGGTACTTCAACACCTCCGAAGAAATCGAAGCGTTCGCCGGACATCAGGTTCCCGGGATGATGTTCTTCCACATCCCGCTGCAGGAATTCTATGAAATCTGGCTCAATCAGGAACAGACCGGCACGGAGGGTACGAAGCAGGATCCTGTGTGTGCGGGACCGCTCAACTCCGGGCTGTTCACCGCGATGATCGAACGAGACGACATCAAGGCGGTCGTCTGCGGGCATGACCACATCAACGACTACGCGGGCGAATTCTGCGGCATCCAGCTCTGCTACGCGTCGAATATCGGCTACGACACCTACCACGACGACGCCATGATGGGCGGACGCGTGTTTGTCATTCACGAAGACAATCCGGACGAAATCGAGACATATATGTCCTATGTCAGCGGCGTGAATCTGAAGAACCTCGCGGCGGCGACCGAAACGGTCACCGACTTCGAAAAGGCGGATTCCTTCACCGTGACGGACAACGCACAGGCATCCGACAATGGCGCGGACGGCTCGAAGGCGGTTACGATTGCCCGGGAAGGCGGCGTGACGCTGACCCAGCCCCTCCGTCTCGGCGGCGGACGTTATATGCGTTTCTGGGCGGACATTCCGGAAGGCAGCAGCCTGATGAAAGTATCGCTTACGACGGTTCTCGGGGATAAATACACGGCAAATCTGGAATCGACCGAAGTCAACTGTCTCGCAGACGGCGAAACCGAATGGAAAAAGCTGAAAAACATCAGCGAACTCGCCCCCGGTTTCCGCGGACTTCTCGCAATTTCCAGCGGCTCCCTCAAGGGCGGCAGCACGGACATCAATCAGGACACCCCCGTCGGCGGTTACTATTTCGACTGTGACGGCAGCGTAACCGTGGACAATGTACAGATGATGAGTTCTTATAAGAAATAAGGCTTATTGGGGAAGAAACTTTTTGAAAAAAAGTTTCCCCCGAAAAACTCTATTTCCTCAAAACCCTTGAAATTTTCACGCCCGTATGGTAAACTAAAATGGTACTGTACGGGCGTGACCGTTTTTTCAGGACGCCGGTATAAATCGTTTTTTTTGGAGGACATAATGGAAGATTCTGTAAACTATGCGGAATATACCGTGGAACAGAAATCGGAAGGCGCCCATAAGAGAAAGCGGACTCTGCTGATTACGCTGTACATCGTTTTCTGCGGCGGCGGTCTGGCACTGTTTGTCGGCGTGCTGAAGCTTTGGCCGGTCGGCGCGATCATCCCCCTGCTGACATACATTCTTCACGGGTTCACGTGGCGTTATGCGCAGCTCGAACACAAGTATGAGGTCGCGAACGCGAAGTTCCGCGTATCCGAAATCTACGGCAGAAAGAAGCAGGTCACGGTATTCGAAGACTTTGTCAGCGAATTCTCCCTCATCGCTCCCATGACCGATGAATATAAGGATCAGTGGGAAAAGGCGGACAAGATTCTCGACTACCGCAGCAGCAAGAAGACCACCGACGGCTACTTCGCACGTCTCGAAAAGGACGGCGTGAGCACCGTTGTTTACTTCGAAGCCATCAACAAGATGCTCAAGGTCATGAAGTTCTACAACTCCAAGGCAACCGTAGTGACCACGATGAGATATTGATGTGTTTTTCTCGGGGAAACCTTTTTTGAGGAAAAAGGTTTCCCCGAACCCCTTCCAAAAACCTTTTTGAACAAGAGAAAAAACAGAGAAACTGCAGATTTGAGGTTCTGTGAAGGGGATGTTCCTGCATAAACTGGTTGTGCTACAATACGGTTTGTGGGGGAACGGGATGAAAAATTTGTGTTTTGTGCAGACCGCAGTCCGATGTGCGGTCTGTATTCCTTTGATTGCGGGGACGCTTGCCGGGTGTGCGGCCGGAAACGGTGTGCCGGGCGGCGGTCTTACGCGGTATGCCGGAGCGGATGTGGCTTATACGGCGGAGTTCGAGGATGTGGGGACGGCGGAATGTGTGCGCTCCGGCGGGACGACCGTGCTGCGGATGACGTCGCCGGAACATCTCTGCGGGATCACGGTGACGTACGACGGAAGTGCGTGCAGTCTGGCCGTGGGGGAAATGTCGATTCTGCTGTCACCGGAAACGGCGGCGGGTCTGACGGGGATGTTCGACCTGCTGGCACGGACGGCGGAGGACGGCGGGATGCCGTCAAAATCCGCGGACGGAACGCAGACCGTCGTGACCTTTGACGCGGGCAGCGTGACCCTGGGTGGGAACGGCGTTCCGGTGGAAGTGACGTATGACGGGCGAACCGTCATGATCGGGGATTTTACGATTCAGTGATTTTTTTCAGGAGTTTTGGAAACCTATGAAGTACAAAAACATTGCGTACATTGATACAGCCGCGCTGGCGGAGAATTACCGTACCGTATGTGAGAAAGCGGGCGGTGCGCAGGTGATTGCCGTGGTGAAGGCGGACGCCTACGGGCACGGGATTGCGTGTGCCGCGTCGGTGTTCGGGGACGCGGGATGTACGTTTTTCGCGGTCTCATCCGAAGAGGAAGCGGCAGAGCTTCGCCGGATCGAGCGTGAAAACGGCCGGCACCCGTCGATCATCATTCTCGGGCACATCATGCCGGAGAACGCGCGGGAGATGGCGGAAAACGACGTCATCTGTACGGCGGTTTCGTACGACAATGCGGTGCTTCTGGATCGCGTGATGGCGGGATATCCGAAGAAGCTGACGGTTCACGTGAAGCTCGACACGGGGATGAACCGTGTGGGATTCCCGACGGACGACGCGAACCGTGCGGACACCGTGGAAAAAATCAGTAAAATTGCGGGATTTGAAAATCTGCAACTCGGCGGGATATTCACGCACTTCTCCTGTGCGGACACGGATCTGACGGCGGAGGACAGCGGCTACACGGCGCTGCAGCTCGACCGGTACCGCAAGACCGTGGACGCACTGACGGAAGCGGGTGTGGACGTGGGCATCCGTCATGCGGCGAACAGCGCGGCGATTCTCGGCTGTCCGGAAGCGCATTTTGACGCGGTACGGGCGGGGATCATCCTGTACGGTCTCTCCCCTGCAGGGGACAAAAACGAGGCGGTACAGGCGGGTCTGCAGCCGGCAATGAAGTTCTGTGCGAGTGTAACGCACATCCACAAAGTCCCGCTCGGCGACAAAATCAGCTACGGCGGCACGTACACGGCGGAAACCGAGCGCACCGTCGCGGTCATCGCGGCAGGATACGCGGACGGCTACGAACGTGCGTATCACGGCTGTCCGGTCGTCATCGGCGGGCGGAAATACCCATCCGTGGGACGCATCTGCATGGATCAGTTCATGGTGGACATCACCGGTCACGAACACGAAGTGGGCGTGGGGCAGGAAGTGACCCTCTTCGGCGGCGACGACGGCGAGCTGGTTGAAACGCTTGCGTCGGCGGCGGGGACGATCAACTATGAAGTGATCTGCAAGGTGTCGAAGCGGGTGAAGCGGGTTATAAAATGAACAGCGGGTTTCCGCTGTTTTTTTGTTGGGTGCGGGGCGTTAGGAAAGGGGAAACGGTCGCTTTTTGAAAAAAGCTCCGCAAAAACTTCAATCGGAGACACGAAGTGTCTCCAGTAGCCGGTTTGTGAGGTTGATATGATTTAGAAGGGGGAAAAAGGAGGAATTGTAAGTGAAGTACGGCTTAAATTTGTTAGACTTGTAGCCATATAGTCATAAAAATCACGAGGAATAGTGGAGCGACTTCACGGGGCTTCGCTCCCCGTTCAGCGCTGACAACTTCCGGATCCGGGATTTCGTGCGCAAGGTAGAGAATTCAGCTACATTTTGTCAGTGTCCGCATGTCTTGGCTGCCGCCGTCCATGCTT
>JBGVOJ010000396.1:0-2501 GCA_045126415.1 Eubacteriales bacterium
ATGCAACATATTTTCCCCCTGTACTGCTGTGATGTCTGCGTTTGAATGTACCTCCGCATGCGCCGCTGACAATTTTACCGGAAAAGGTATATCGGTTCAGGTATTTCCGTGAACCTTGTGTAAGCCCTTTTTCTGCGGCTCTCTGAGCAATGATTTCCGTTACGGCTTCAAAATCCTCTCTGCTGATGATCGCTTCGTGATGTTCCACCGCCATGTACTGGTCACGCTGACCAACATTGCGATGACGGTTGAACTGACTGTCGGTGAAGGTTTTCTGGAAAATAACATCCCCTGTATATTTCTCGTTCCTCAGCATACAGCGGATTGTCGTTGCATTCCAGCGTTCGCCCCTTTTCGGCTTGATTCCGTCCGCATTCAGACCGTTAGCTATTGTCTGAGAGCCTTTGCCTGAAAGCGTTTCCGCAAAAATTCTCTTTACGACTTCCGCCTGTTCCGGACAGATCACCATGCTGCCGTTCTTCCACTCGTACCCGTACGGCGGGCAGCACAGCTTGAACGTACCGTTTTGAAACCTGCGCTGTACCGACCATTTGTTGTTCTCCGATATGGATACAGATTCGCCTTCCGCCATACTGCTGAGGATTGCCAACAGAAGTTCACTTTCCATCGATCCGGTATTGATGTTCTCCTTTTCAAAGAAAATAGGAACATTCAGGTTCAGAAGAGTCCGCACAAGTTCCAGACAATCGGCGGTATTTCTTGAAAACCGGCTGATGGACTTGGTGATGATCAGGTCGATTTTCTTTGCCGCACAGTCCCCCATCAGGCGCATCAGTTCCGGACGCTTGTCCTTGCTGGTGCCGGTGATGCCTTCATCGTAATACAGTCCTGCAAATTCCCAGTCTTCGCGGGAAAGAATGTATTTTTCGTAATGCTTTTTCTGAGCATCCAGACTTTCCAGCTGTGCGTCACTCGAAGTTGACACGCGGCAATAGGCTGCCACACGTTTCTTTCGTTTTTGGATGCCGGTATCTGCGATCCTCTCGATTTTCGTTACCTTTTTCACGATTCCGCCTCCCTTCGGTAGTGTCATATATTAACTCTGAAGTCCGAGATAATCAACAGATATCCGGCATAATCTCGACCAGATACGGTGAGAAAGTATCGCGGTTTATCTGCGTTAATTTGTTGAATTCTTCCAGAGAGATAAGACCGCGCTTCAGCATCTCCCCGGCGATCTTCTGTGCTTTGTAGTAATTGATATCGCGATCGATTACCTCCTGTGTACAAGGAGCAGTGACGAGGTCCGGAAGAACGGGCAGTGTGTTCTGATTCGGCGTTGTGAATGCCATAGTTGATTCCTCCTGTGAAATAACCTTTCACTGCACTACCGAGGAATCAAACGGCATTTTGGAAAAATTTCCGCAAAAAAATAAAGCCTACCGGAGAAAAAATTCCGATAGGCTCACTGTTATTCTATTTTACGTCCAGAAACCGCTTCAGCATCACGCAGAGCTGCTCTCGCGTCACCGGACTGTGCAGCATCAGGTCTCCTTTTTCATCCCCCTTAAGCAATCCGGTTTTGATCGCCCAGTTCACGGAATCCTTCGACCAGTCAGCGGCTTCGTTATCGAGAACCACCTCTTCGGCCTTCTCCAGTTCCACCTTCACATCCGCACGGAAGGTGTCCATGTTCTTGCCGAACTTCGGGAACCAGTGCATCACGTCCGTATGATTGGAAGCAATCCCTCGTGCATGACCCTCACTGTGGCAGAGGACATCCTTCTCGGTCAGATCGAACTGCTGGCAGAGGTAAACGCAAAGTTCCACGGCTTCACGGTACACCTTATCGAAATACTTTCGATCTGTCAGATCATCCTCGCAGATCTCGAATCCGATGTAACCCATGAAGTTGGCATTCCCGTTCGCGCCTTCGCCGCTGTGCCACCCGACCATGTCCCACGGAAGTGTCTGATATGTACAAACCTTATCGCCGAACAGCTTGCCAATGAACGCATGAACGCACACCTGTCTGTCGCCAGGACGAAGCTGATTCCAGTAGTTGAGATACGTTGCCACGTTCGGGTTATTACATCCGGTGGAGTGAACCATGATCCCCTTAACCTTGTGCTTCTGACCGACGATATAGCATTCGTTTCCGGTCAGAATATGCTTATTCAGCGTCATTGCCACCGCCGCCTTTCTCTGCCCTGTTATGAAGTTGAGCAAGCACCTCTTTCAGTTTCGTCGGGATGGGCATACCGAGGTGTGATGCATTCTCCATGAGGGACACACCTTCGTTGGAAATATAGAAAAAGATGATCGCCGTCCGCAGAACCGAACCGGTACCGATCACATACAGATCAAGAATGTGTGCGATACCCACGAAAGCGAAAATCAACACCTTTTTGCAGATCCCCTTGAATCCGACCGAACTGGAAAGGTTCCGGCCATAGATGGCGCACATGATGCCGGTGATATAGTCAATCACGGCAAATGCGATCAGTGCGTACAGCAAGCCGTCAGCACCCGTGGAGTTG
>JBGVOJ010000397.1:0-2595 GCA_045126415.1 Eubacteriales bacterium
AAGCTTCCAGATTGGCTGCTTCCGTTTTTCTTTTTGTCGGAAAAGAGGTATTGTAACCAGTCCCGATAAGTTCGGGCAGATGGGAGGGGAGCGCCTCGCTGTCTGTATGCCGATGGGCACTGCGATGGGAACCCGTGTTACGGGGTGAGAGGAGAATAGAGATTCTCGACCGGTCAGGATTCACTTCGTGAACCTGTGGAAAAGTTGATACTTTTCTGAATGCGTTTCACTGTATGAACATGAAACGCTAATATTCGACCATGTGAGGTACCAAAATGAAAAACTCCAAAAATATTCTCCGTCTTGTCACGCTTTCCATGCTCATTGCACTGGGGGTGGTGATCTCTCCCATTCTTCGGGTGGAAGGTATGTGTCCCATGGCGCATTTCATCAACATTGTCTGCTCGGTCTTTCTGGGACCATGGTATTCCCTGCTCTGCGCGACCCTGATCGGAATCATCCGTATGGCAACCATGGGAATTCCTCCGATTGCATTAACGGGTGCCATATTCGGTGCGTTTCTGTCGGGTGTATTCTACCGGCTGTCCAAGGGGAAAATCCTCTGCGCTGTCATCGGTGAAGTAATTGGTACCGGCATCATTGGCGCACTGGCATCCTATCCCGTGATGAACTTTATCTGGGGCAAAGAAGGACTCTCCTGGATGTTCTATGTACCGTCCTTCATCTGCGGAACTCTCATCGGCGGCAGCATTGCCTATGTGTTCCTGCGGAAATTTGCGTCAAACGGACTTCTTGCACAGATGCAGGCTAAACTCGGCTCCCGTACCTATCACGATACCGGCAGCATTCTCTCCGATGCGCTGACAATTGCGGCACTGGGGGCGATTCTGTTCGTTGTTATCGAGGTGGCAGCGAATGTGTTCGGGCTGGAAGCTCCCCTGTGGGATACACTGGCATATCTTGCACCGGCAGTATCGGCTGCGGCAGGTGTAATCTATTATATCGCAAAGAAGGTGAAGAAAACGAATGCAAAAACTGCATGAGATCCGTTCGGAGGTGCGCAAGAACCGTCCGCTGATCCACTGCATTACCAATCCCATATCCATCAACCAATGTGCCAACGGAATTCTGGCGGTGGGAGCAAGACCCATGATGGCAGAACACCCGTCTGAGGTACGGGAAATCACGGAAACCGCCGATGCTTTGATGCTCAATCTCGGAAATATCACCGATATACGGATGGAGTCCATGATGATTTCGCTTACTGCGGCACATAAAAATCGGATTCCCATAATCCTTGATGCCGTTGGGATTGCCTGCTCTGCACTGCGGCGGAATTACTTAAATAAACTGCTTGGCATAGCCATTCCGACTGTGATCAAGGGGAATTATTCCGAAATCGCAGCACTTGCACAGTCTTCCTACCGTTCTGCCGGTGTGGATGCAGACGGGACACTGGATGCTCCATCAGTCAGCAGGATTGCCAATGATCTGGCAGCACAACATGGCTGCGTGATTCTCGCCAGCGGGAAAACGGATATCATCACCGACAGCAGACGTACAGTGTATATTCAAAACGGTACTCCGCAGCTTGCATCCATCACAGGTACAGGATGTATGCTGGGTGCGTTATGCGGTGCATATCTGTCGGCTGCCGGTGGCCTGGATGCGGCGGTATGTGCCTGTTCAGTACTGGGCATCTGCGGTCAGCTTGCTGAAACCGACAAAGGAAGCGGCAGTTTTCTGGTGAATTTGCTGGATGCGCTGTCCACTCTGACCGATGCACAGATAGATACTATGTTACTTATGGAGGAATTTCATCTTGAAAAAATTTGACACAAGCCTGTATTTCATCACCGACAGCACAGGATTCTCAGAGGATGAATTTCTGTATCGCGTAGAACGTGCGCTCATAGGCGGCGTGACCATTCTGCAGCTCCGTGAGAAAAACAAATCCACCAGAGAGTACATCACTCTGGCGGAAAAAGTACATGAACTTACGAAAAAATATGCCGTACCGTTTGTCATCGATGACCGGGTAGACGTTGCCCTTGCCGTGGATGCGGAAGGTGTGCATCTCGGAGCCGAAGACATGACCATCGCGCAGGCAAGGAAAATTCTCGGTGAGGACAAGATCATCGGTGCGACAGCGAAGACCGTTCCGTGGGCGCTGGATGTGTTCGGACAGGGTGCAGATTACCTCGGCGTGGGCGCGATTTATCCCACAACAACCAAGGTGAAAACCGTGCTCACCTCCACCGATACCCTGCGCGACATCTGCAAAGCCGTACCGATTCCCGTGAATGCCATTGGTGGTCTGAACAAAACCAATATTGATGTTCTCGCAGGAATCCCCATCGCCGGAATCTGTGCGGTATCCGCCATTATGAAAGCGGATGATCCGAAGACTGCGGCGGAAGAACTCAAAGCAAGAGCACACGAGCTTGCTCTGAGTTAATCAAAAAAGCGGCAGATTGGGGGCACCACCTTATGCCGCTATAGAAAACGATGCTGAAACACGAAAGGAGTTTTACCATGAAAATGAAAACAGCATTGACCATTGCAGGAAGTGACTGCAGCGGAGGCGCCGGTATTCAGGCAGATATCAAAACCATGACCATGAACGGTGTTTAT
>JBGVOJ010000398.1:0-4925 GCA_045126415.1 Eubacteriales bacterium
CAGCCCCATCGAGAGGATGAGCGAACAGCCGATCACATACGGAGCCGCCCATTTTCCGTCCCGCAGGAACGCCATGTAGAGGTAGACCGCGCCGAACAGCGCCGACGCGAACGTCAGCACCTGATACATACTCACGAACGGGACGTAGTCGTTCACAACGAAATTGTTGACGACAAGGGTGACGGATGCGGCTTCCGCGAGAATCCAGAAGACCGCACCAGGTTTCGTCCGTTTCCGCAGATACAGGACGAACGCCGCCGTGTAGAAAACCGCGGCGATGATAATGATGGTACGAAGGATGGTGTCACCCATGTTCCCGATCCTCCTTTTTGGTGCGGACCGCGTTGCCGACGAGCAGCTCAAGCACCGTTCCCGCAATCAGCACGATCACGCCCGCGCGGACGACGTATTCGCCGGGATCACGGCGGAAAAGGAGGTTGACGTATTCTCCCATACCGTCTGCCGCAAAGCCGTAATTCATGAGGTAGATTTTCCAGCCGTTTTTCCGTACGGTGTGATTGACGGAAAGCTCTTTGCTTTCGACTTTCAGCGTCACCGCATCCGCAAACAGAAGATCGGCGGAATACTGCCTGTCCGATCCGTCTTCGTACGTTTCTATCTCAAAATTCTCAACGCAGATATTAAAACCGAGATCGCACACCTCGCCGTTTTCCCGCTGGATGTTCGAATAATACGTATACACCTCTTCACTCACCGGAACGGCCGCCGTGATGCTGTCACCGCCCAGCTCAAACAGGGCAAATCCGGCAAGCATCAGGACGATTCCGCCGTGAGTCATGCAGAAACCGATCCGTTTGGCAAGGTTTCCGGAAGGTTTCGCGAACACAAGGGACGCCGCCATGAGGATTCCGGCAAGAATCAGCACGCCCGTCACGGCGATTCCGCGGAAATTGACGGAAGTTCCTGTGGAAAACACCACGGTCAGCACGAGAAAAAAGAGAGTTATCCCAAGAAGAATCAGACTTACGATGTCATAAATCCGCCGTTTCACTGAAAAGCTCCGCATTACAGGTCAAATCCCGCGCCGAACACTTCGTCGACGAGCCGTACGTATTCTTTGTACAGGAATTCGTCGTCGAGATCGGCGAGTGCTTCCGCATAGGAGCGGTATGCCCATTCCTGCGCGAGCTTATCGGAGTTGTTGAACGCCGCCCAGACCGCGTCACCGTCCTTGGCATACGCGGACGCAATTGCGCGAATGTTCGAAAGTTTATCGGCAAGCAGGACGATTTTCGCTTCCAGGGGTGCGTCTTTCATACGTTCGATGGCGGCAACCTTACGTTCCTGCCATGTTTCGGTCTTGTCACGGCCGCGCATCTTGTCTTCGCTGCACCAGAGAACAATGCGTGCCGCGGTCTCGCCGAATTCCGCACGGATGATGTCTGCCGTCAGCGCGGTATCCTCCAGCGTATCGTGAAGAAGTGCTGCTGCGAGGACATCTTCGCTGCCGGTCATCAGGGCCGCGTTTGCCGCCGTTTCGTACAGGTGAACAATATAGGGAGCGCCGCCGAGCTTCCGGGTCTGTCCCGCATGGAATCTTGCTGCAAAATCTGCCGCTTTTTCAAATCTTGTCATATTTTCCTCCGTATTATATCTGGAAACAATTTTTCATTGTTATTATACCACGGAAGGGGCGTTTGTACAAGATATTTTTCATTCATAACGGCTGTACAGAAATTGACATCGCCGATGGGATGCGGTATACTGAAAAAAAGAAAAAATTTCCCGTTTTCCGTAAAGAAATCCCGCGCACCGGTGACTATATCAATGAAAGCCAATGCACACGGAGGTATTCCCCATGACCCGTTATTACAACTACCTGTACGGCTACATCGCCAGCCGGATCGGTTCCCTGCCCGATACCGAGGATGTCCTGCAGGAAACCTATCTTTCCGCCGTTCTCGCGCGGACAACCCTGTCCGACGAGGCGAAGCTGAAAGCGTGGCTGCGCGGCATCGCGGACAATAAAATCAGGCAGTATTACCGCCGGCAGACAATCTACCGCGCACGTCATACCGGAGAGGAGGCGGACGAAAATCTTCCCGTTCCCGACACCGCCGCCGACCGCCTGACCGCCGAAGCCGCTCTCGCACGTCTGCAGGAGGAGGTTGCCCGTCTTCCGGAGATGTTCCGGAACTGCGCGGTCGTCTCGCTGATGTGCGGTCTGTCCGGTGCGGATGCCGCCGAAATTCTCGGGATCCCCGTCCAGACGGTGTACAACCGTGTGCATAAAGCCAAACAGATTCTGCGTGAAACACTGGAGGACATTATGGAAATCTCTCTCGAAACCTTCGCCGCCCTGCTCGACGACGGAAAATCAAAAACCGAACGCACCTGCGGCTATCTCCGCACCTTCTACGACCTGAACGATGCTCAGAAGTACGATGACATGGTCACGCTGCTCATGACCGCGCCCGTCTTCGCCGCCGATTGCCCGATGGCGCATTTCATCATCATGCAGCACTGCACGATGGCCGTGCGGATCATGCGCGGCCCGTCACGCGACACGCTGAAACCCACGCTGAAGCGTCTCGGGGAATCGGAATTCAAGCTTGCTGAAAAACTCGGCTTCGCTGGCATCCTTGACGATGACACCGGCGAAGAAATCCCGGAATACACCTTCTACGAATCCTTTGCGGATTTTTATTCCGCGATGGGCGACCATGACAAAGCCCTTGCGGTGTGCGAAAAAGTCCGCGAACTCGGCTGTCCGCGCGAAATGCAGTACGCGATGATCCTGCAGGACAGCGGACGGTATGAGGAAGCGATGGAAATTTTCAAACAGGAAGCGGAACGTGCCGGGGAAACTTCGCCCGACCGTTATATGGCGTACAACCGCATCTACTGCTGTCTGCGGAATCTCGGGGACATCCGCGGCGGTCTGGAATATCAGCTGAAAAGCTATGCGGCGATCAAACAGGGACTGGTCTACGCCGAACCGGATGCCAACGCGCACTTTCTCGGCGGCGAAGCCTATTCCCTCGCCATGACGTACGCCAATCTGGAGGAATACGACAACATGATGAAGTATCTCACGGAAGCCGTGTCCATCAACCGCTGCTACCGCGACTGGGCACGCGCACAGGGAGCCTTTGCCAAATACCGCGAAACGGAGAAATTCGTCCGTCTCTGCGGAGCCGGCGAAGGCAAGGCGTACAGCATCCACGCCGGCGGATACCATGAATTTGAGTAAACGGAAAACACTCTCCCACGCGGAGAGTGTTTTTATAGTTATTGCAGTTTCACAGAAAAACATCTTGCAAAACGGGAATCTTTCATGTATAATGTATATAATTACTTAACAGCATGTATTCACCTGAAAGGAGCCAATCCCATGAAAAAATCCCAACGTCTCCTCTCGCTTGTTCTCGCGCTTCTGACCGGATGTTCGATGTTCCTGTCCTGCGCGTCCGATCAAGCGGAGGAAAACTCCACAACCGGTGCCGTAACCTCCGGAGAACAGATCGCAGAGGAAACCGTTCCCGAAGAAACCGAACCGGAGCTTGCCATGGACGACCTTGAGGATACGGACCTCGGCGGTGCGGACTACATCATCGCCGGCCTGAGCAACCGTACCACAACGGCGGTCACCTCGTCCGAACTGAACGGCGAAGTCATCAACGACGCGCAGTACAATTCCGCACGTACCGTCGAAGAACGCTTCAACGTCAACATCTCCTACGAAGACATCGCCAATGCCGACGACACGATGGCAACAGCCGTCAAGGGTATCGTCTCCAGCGGCGACGACAAATACGCGGTTGCGTTCGGCGTCGACACCCAGCAGATCACCCTCTCCCTCTCCGGACACTACTTCAACCTCCGGGACATCCCGCAGTTCAATTTTGATCAGCCGTGGTGGATCGACTCGACCGACACCATCGCCATCGGGAACAAGGCATACGTTGCTTCGTCCTACCTCTCCTACTACTGTCTGTACTACATGCGTACCCTCGTCATGAACAAGGACCTCGCCGGAAACCTCGGCATTGAAATCCCGTACGACAAGGTATTCGAAGGCGAATGGTATCTCGACGATCTGACCGAAATGGCATCCGCTGCCACCATCGACCTCAACGGCGACGGACAGATGACCGCGGACGACCAGTACGGTCTCTCCTACGAAGTTCTCTACACGCTCCAGAGCTCCATGGGCATCAAGATCATCGAAAAGGACACGGATAATATGCCCTATCTCGCGTTCGACCTCGACCGCGCGTCCACCTATCTTGCGAAGATCGAAAATCTCTGCAACAACTACGGCTTCTACGAAACCGGCTACGGCGCGACGTTCTTCTCGAACGGCAAGTCCCTGTTCTGCTACTGCAACCTGCGTGAAGTCTGCAACGTCATCCGCGACACGGACATCAACTACGGCTACCTGCCCGCTCCGAAGCTCGACGAAAACCAGGAAGACTACCTGACCTACGCGACCGACGTCTACTGGGGTATCCCGACGACCAACACGGCAAAACTGGACATGATCGGCACCGTCACGGAAGCGCTCTCCTGCCAGCACTTCAACTACGTCCGCCCGGCATTCTATGAAACTACGATGAAAACCAAACTCTCCGGCGATGAAAACGACATCAAGGTGCTCGACCTGATGGCGGAACGCCTCCGCATCGACTTCGCCTTCGCCTACCAGAACAACATCAGCGGCGTCGCCACCTTCGACGATATGTACCGTGACGGCGTAACCTCCGACAACCTCGCCTCCAAATACAAGAGCTCCGAAAAAGTCTTCAACAAAACCCTCGAAAAACTCCTCGAAAAAGTCGCTGATCTGCCGTAAAAAAGAATGTTTTTTTCCGGGGAAACCTTTTTTGAAAAAAAGGTTTCCCCGAACCCCTTCCAAAAAACTTTAATCTATATAACAAGACAAAGAAAGTGCAAATTTGAAG
>JBGVOJ010000399.1:0-2031 GCA_045126415.1 Eubacteriales bacterium
CACAGGAGGAACTGGCAGCGTACACCGGTGTATCGTTTCAGGCAGTTTCAAAGTGGGAATGCGGCACGACCACGCCGGACATTGCCCTTCTGCCGAAGCTCGCCGTCTTTTTCGGCGTGCGGATCGATGATCTGTTCGGTATCACGGACACGGACGAACTGGAACGGGTAGACTTCATCCTTGAACATGAACGGCTTACCGAAGAAAATTTTGCTTATTCGAAAAAAGTCCTCGACAAGGCACTGGAAAATCATCCGGACGATGTACGGGTACTCAAGACGTACGCACGGCTGTATCTGGCGAAAAACCAGCGTGACCGTCTGGCGGCAGGCCGGATGCTGCGTCAGGCGATGGCGGAAATGCCCGGTGACGACGAAATTTTTCTGCTGTACCGGCAGGTCTGCGGTGCGGAAACCGACGATTTTCTGCGCGACTGTACGCCGTATCTGGAGAAAGTCCCGACACACTCCCGGCTGTATGAGCTGCTGATCAGTGCGATGATCGAGCGGCGGCAGTTCGAACGTGCGGAAGCGGTGATCGGAACGTACGAAAGAAACGGGCATTCCGCAATGGCGGCGGTCTTCCGCGGGGACATTGCACTGGCAGACGGAAACGCGGAAAAAGCCGTCGGATTCTGGGAAACGGTGGACAAACGTGACCACAAGGGACAGTATGAAATCGGTGAACGGTTCGTGAAGATCAACGATACTGCCCGTGCGGAGGCGGCATTTGAGTGTTCGTTTGCGGCGGCGGAGTTTCCACGCGACCTGTCGGCCGTGTATTCACTGGCATTCCTGCACGAACGGCTCGGGAACCGCGAAAAAGCGAAAACGACATGGCAGACAATCCTCGATGTCCTCGCGTCCGACTGGAACACCATGGACGGCGAAACCGTCGACTGGGCAAAACATGAACGGGACAAATTCTGATTTCCGCTTGACACACCCTCTCCTCTGGATTATAATTAAGGTACGAAAAGATTATAATCCGGAGGATTTTTATTATGGCAATCATCACTGTGATCGGTGCGGGCATGATGGGCTCGGCGATCATTTTCCCTGCTGCGGACAACGGCAACACCATCCGCATTGTGGGTACTCCTCTCGACCGTGCGATCATCGATCACGCACGTGCGACCGGCGAACACCTCACTCTCAAGAGAACCATGCCGAAGGGTATCACCTATTACCAGTACGAAGATTTCGAAACCGCGCTTGACGGTGCAGATCTGCTCGTTTCCGGCGTTTCCTCGTT
This sequence comes from Eubacteriales bacterium, assembly GCA_045126415.1. Taxonomy (GTDB): domain Bacteria; phylum Bacillota; class Clostridia; order Oscillospirales; family CAG-272; genus UMGS1696. Next base: position 1,255 of record JBGVOJ010000399.1, read on the forward strand.
CGGCGTGGACTGGTTTATCTCCGAAATCATTCCGAAAATCCCGGAATCCCTGCCCGTTCTCTCCGTCACCAAGGGGATGGTCAACACCGAAGACGGCGGGCTGATCTCCTATCCCGAAGTATACGAGGCGTCCACGGACAAGAAGATCTCCTTCATGGCGGTCGGCGGCCCCTGCACCAGCTACGAACTGGCCGATCACGACCCGTCCGAAGTTACCTTCTGCGGCCGCAATATCGAACAGCTCAAGTGGGCACGCAGTCTGTTTGAAGCGGACTACTACCACGTCAGCGTTTCCACCGACGTACGCGGGGTCGAATGCGCGGTTGCGATGAAGAACGCGTACGCGCTCGGCGTTGCGCTTGCCATCGGTATGTCCTACGAACGCGAAGGCAGAGAATTCGAACATTACAACTCGCAGGCAGCCATTTTCGGTCAGGCGTGCCGCGAAATGACCCGTCTCCTTGACGTCTGCGGCGGTCATCCTTCGAACCTCGTGCTCGGCATCGGCGACCTGTACGTCACCGTCTACGGCGGACGTACCCGTAAGATCGGTATCCTGCTCGGTCAGGGCATGGAATTCGACAAGGCTCTCGAAGTCCTCAACGGCGTGACCCTCGAGTCCATCGTCATCTCCACCCGCACCGCGAAAGCCATCCGTCAGCAGATCGAAGACGGCCATGCCAAGGCGGAAGATTACCCGCTTCTCCTCCATATCGACGAACTCGTGAACGGCGGCAAGAAGGTCAACGTTCCGTGGAAGGCATTCGAAACCGAATT
>JBGVOJ010000400.1:0-1130 GCA_045126415.1 Eubacteriales bacterium
ATATAGTATACTATAATATACTCATCAAGTCAATACCATATCGGAGGAACTGAAAATATATGTGTAATTCCATGTTTTGCTTTCAGTGTGAACAGACCGCAGGGTGCAAGTCCTGCACAGGTACGGCAGGTGTCTGCGGAAAAAAGGCAGAAACCGCAAAATTACAGGATGAACTGACCGGCGCGCTGATCGGTCTTGCAAGAGCTACGTTCGGCAATGAGCATCTGGTGAAGGAAGAAACCCACCGTCTTGTGATGGAAGGGCTGTTCACCACCGTTACCAACGTGAATTTCAATAATGAAACCATTTCTGCACTCATCGAAAAGGTTGAGAACGAGAAAAAACGCCTTGTCCCCGACTGCTCCGCGTGTGCGTCTGCCTGCGGACGGAACGACAACTACGATATGCAGAATCTGTGGAACGCTGATGAAGACATCCGCTCGCTGAAATCTCTGATTCTGTTCGGCATCCGCGGAGTGGCGGCGTATGCGTACCATGCGGCTGTGCTGGGTTACACCGATGAAACGATCGGCAATTTCTTCTATAAGGCTCTGTTCGCGGTCGGTGAGGACGACTGGGGCATGGCGGAACTTCTCCCCATCGTCATGGAAGTCGGCGAAGTCAACCTGCGGTGCATGGAACTGCTCGACCGTGCCAACACCGAAACCTACGGCAATCCTGTCCCCACTGAAGTCAGCCTGACCGTGGAAAAAGGACCGTTCATTGTCATTTCCGGGCACGATCTGTACGATCTGAAACAGCTTCTCGAACAGACCGAAGGGAAGGGTGTGAACATCTACACCCACGGTGAAATGCTCCCCGCTCACGCTTATCCCGAACTGAAAAAATACAGCCATCTCAAGGGTAATTTCGGCACCGCATGGCAGAATCAGCAGAAAGAGTTTGCGGATATTCCCGCACCGATTCTGTTCACCACCAACTGCCTGATGCCGCCGAAAGCAAGCTATGCTGGCCGCGTGTTTACCACGGAAGTGGTGTCCTATCCGGCGATCGTCCATGTGGGCGAAGACAAGGACTTCACACCCGTCATCGAAAAGGCACTGGAGTTGGGCGGATACCCCGTCGATATGCGCTTCACGGGCATCAACGGCGGCGAAAAAGTCATGACC
>JBGVOJ010000401.1:0-2474 GCA_045126415.1 Eubacteriales bacterium
ACGTTCGCAGTATTCCGCATGACGCAGGAGCAGCCGCATGGATACGGACTGCACACGTACCGGCAGACGGCTGTTTGCTTCCGCGATAGCACGTCCTTCGGCGGCGATGGCGGGAATGTTCTTCAGAATTTCCGCATGATCGGGATTGTAGAAGGAACTCTTATTATAGTCGGCGGAGCGTTCGCCTTCCATGTAGGCAAAATCGAATGCTTCGCTGATACGGTTGAGGTAACTCTTGACTGCCTGCCAGCTGTCACCGTAGCAGTAACGGAGATAATCGTTCACAACAGCTTCGTAATTGCAGGTACAGTCAAGCAGAGCCGCCGCGTAAACATAGAGCGCCAGCCCATTCGGGAAGAAGCACCTCTGCGAGCCGTCCTCGACAATGCCGTCCAGACCGACTTCGCGGTAGGCGAGAATGTCCTCGTAGATCCGGCGGCTGAGCGTCATGGCACCGGGATCATAACACATATGCCGCCAGAAATGATATTCGTATGTGAAACACGGACCGTGCCAGTCCTTCTGCCAGTCAAGCAGGAATGCAGCGTTGGCTTCGGAGGATGTCGGCGATGCCCAGCGGTTGCGTTCGTATTCCGGCGGATCGCTAATTTTGTCTTTCTGAATGCTGCTGGTATAGGAACGCTGGATCGGCGCGTACAGGAGTGCGAAGCGTTCCGGATTTCTGATTTTTTCCTGACGCGGTGCGAACAGCGTGTCGACATAGGCAATGAAAACGATCTTGGAGGAAAGATTCCGGCGGGTCAGTTCTTCGTCCAGCTCGTTCATTATCATGATGTAATAATCGGACGGCCGGAGCTTCTGACATTCCTCACATTCACAGTGGTTGCGGGAACCGTCCGCAAGCCATACGTGGATGTAGGAGACGTTCTGATGATTTTCCGCGTAATCCGCAATCGCCTGTGCCATCGTGGTGCGTACTTCCGGCTTTGACATACAGAGGTTGGTATTCAGCGGAACGCCTCCCCAGAGCTTGCGTTCGCCGTCGGTGAGAGCAAGAAGTTCCTTCACATCCGCGGGGATTTCCTGCGTGGATGCCGCCCAGCCTGCCGTCGAGGAAATGCCGAACGGTTCCGCCGTCCAGCCGTGTCCCATGTCGTGGAACTGCAGACCGCGCTTGGCGATCTCCACTTCGCACTGCCTCTTCCACTGGAGCACCGTTTCCGGCGTAACCGGCTCCGGCGGACGGTTTTCTTCATTATGGCGGTGTGTGTAGTAGGTGTTGTAGTAAGTGAAGGGAATGTCAAACTCGAGCATATAGACGTTCATCTCGAGCTTAGCGAAATAATCGATCGTTTCCAGCATGCTCTGCTGATATTCCGCTCCCTCGTTGCAGTGTCCGCGGAAACGGTGTGAGGCTTTGCGGCGGTAGTTCACCGGCTGAATCCGCGCGATCGGGATGTATTCCCCGTCCACACCGGGGAACAGCCAGCGGCAGCCGTTTTCCTTCAGATAACGGTAAACCGCAAACAGGACGCTGCGCGGGTTGCTTCCGGCAAGGATCCCGCCCTGCCCGTCGGTGATGATCTGTACAACATCGTCGAGAACAGGTTCATCTACATCCGATGTGTCCAGACCGAAATCCTCCAGCAGACCGAGCCGAAATCCGTCAGCAGCATCCGGCTGATAGGCAATCGCGATATCGCCGCAGGACGGCATCATCATGCGAAGGTATTTCTTGAGTTCCTCCGCCGCGAAGTCGATCACATGATCGGCGCGAACCTTGTTGATTACATACATCAAAGAATCCTCCATTCTGTGTTTTTGAATAAGATTTGTTTTTAGTATATCAGCAAAACCATTCATTGTCAACAAAATTATTCTGTTTTTTCAGAGATTACCGTATTTGCGGGGAAAACTCCGGAATCTGATTGACAGGCTGTTCAAAAAACGATATAATCAATATCAGAAAAAATCGTATTCTATATACAGGAGGATTGTCGATGAAATCGATTCTGACGATGAAATATCCGTCCGCGTGGCACGGTGAAATGTGGCGTGAAGGTGCGCCGTGCGGGAACGGCGTGGTTGGTGCGCTGGTCTACGGCAGTGTGGATCGTGAATATATCCTGCTGAATCACGCAAAACTCTGGAAAGGCGGACGTGTCGTGGACATTCCGGATGTTCACGATGCTCTGGCGAATGTACGGCATCTGCTGGACAAAGAACGTCCCGACCTTGCCAATGCGGTGCTCTCGAATGCGCTCCGTTCGGCAGCCTATACCGCGCGTACCGCCGATCCTCTGCCGCTCGGAGACATCCGTATCCTCCGCCGCAGTGAACGATCCATCACCGGCTACCGCCGCCGGATTGATCTGGAAAAGGCGGAAGTGACTGTCACGTGGAAGGAAGGCGGCGCACTGTTTACACGTTCGGCCTTCGTTTCCCGTGCGGATGGTCTGTGCTACACACGGCTCACCTGTACAGAACCCGGCAAAATCAGCGTGGATGTCACA
>JBGVOJ010000402.1:0-9651 GCA_045126415.1 Eubacteriales bacterium
GCCGTCTCCGGAAGAGCGGGAGTGGCGTTTCATGGAAAAATGTTGGGGGCTGCGGGAGATCGGAGACAGAAAAGAAAAATATGTAAAGAAGGTTTAAAAAAGATTTGAAAATGAGCGGATTTAGCAAAAGATGTCAATAAATCTATTGACAAGGCGAAAATTGTATGGTACAATGTGGACATCAAAAAATTGAAGAAAAATCAGATTGATATTTTATATCAACTTTCATCGGAGGAAAAAGAAATTATGAAATCTCTCGGTATTGTAAGAAAAGTGGATGAGCTCGGAAGAATCGTACTTCCCATCGAAACCAGAAAGCGTCTTGAACTCGCAGCGGGTGACGGTGTGGAAATTTTTGTGGAAAAGGACCGTGTTATCCTGAAAAAGTATGAACCTTCCTGTATTTTCTGCGGGGACGCGGACAATGTCATCAATTATAAGGACAAAAAAATCTGCAAGTCCTGCATGGAAGAACTGAAGAAGTCTGAAATCTGACTTTCCTGAACTTCCGGTTCCGGAATCATTCTATTACAGAACCGCATAAAGTATGCCTCGGGACGTATGTCCGCGAGGCATTTTTTGTTTTTCCGCGAGGTTAATAATGTATAAGGATTTGGATGACTGCTTAACTATTAATTGTCAGAAACACAAACTTGTGTCCGAACGCCGGGAAGGGCGATTTTGGTTCATATTGTACAATCACACGGTATCGTCAGAAGATCAAAAACGGAAAGGGAAAAGCAGGAAATTATACATATTTTCTTCATAAGCAAACAGAAGTGCTTGAATTATGACAATTCCGTAGGAATGATAATTGTGCCTATTGTACAAAAATATGGACAGCTTGTGAATATGGAATTTCCTGTATAGTTCATTAATGAACTGTACAGAAGTTAAAAAAACTACACATGACGTTATAGGTTCATGTGTAGTTTTGCTGTTTTTTGAGGACAAAAACGGGATTTATGAGGGGATTTTATCTCTTTTTGGTTGCGATTTCCATGAGTGCCTGTGCGATGAATTCATCGGTCGGCATAGCGCCCTTGTCTTCACCGGCACGGGTACGGACGGAAACGGTGCCGTTCTGCATATCGCGTTCACCCACAACGAGCATATAGGGGGTCTTCGCGAGCTGAGCCTGACGGATCTTGTAGCGCATGGTTTCGTTGGAATCGTCGCAGTGAACCTTGATGCCGGCTGCTTCGAGCTTCTTCGTAACTTCCCATGCGTAATCCGCAAAGTCATTGCCGATCGGGATCACTTCAACCTGCAGCGGGCAGAGCCACATCGGGAACGCGCCTGCGTACTTTTCGATGAGGAGCGCGAGGGTACGTTCGTAGCAGCCCATGGAGGTACGGTGAATGATGTAGGGGAGTTTCTGCTGGTCGTTGGAGTCGGTGTAGTACATACCGAACTTTTCGGCGAGAAGCATGTCGATCTGGATGGTAACGATGGTATCTTCCTTACCGAAGACGTTCTTGCACTGGATGTCGAGTTTCGGGCCGTAGAATGCCGCTTCGTCGATACCGATCTTATAGTCGATGCCGAGGTTGTCGAGGATGTTCTTCATGACAGCCTGTGCTTCGTCCCACTGTTCCGCAGTACCTTCGTACTTTGCGGTATTGTTGGGATCCCACTGAGAGAAACGGAAGGTGCAGTCTTCGAGGAGTCCGAGGGTGTCAAGGCAGTACTTCGCGAGTTCGAGACAGCCCTTGAATTCTTCTTCGAGCTGGTCGGGACGGAGAACGAGGTGACCTTCGGAGATGGTGAACTGACGTACGCGGATCAGACCGTGCATTTCGCCGGAATCTTCGTTGCGGAAGAGGGTGGAGGTTTCACCGTAGCGGAGCGGGAGTTCACGGTAGGAGCGCTTCTTGGTGAGGTAAGCCTGATACTGGAACGGGCAGGTCATCGGACGGAGCGCGAAGCATTCCTTGGTTTCGTCGTCGGCGTCACCGAGGATGAACATACCGTCGCGGTAGTGATCCCAGTGACCGGAGATGCGGTACAGGTCACGCTTTGCCATGAAGGGGGTCTTGGTGAGGAGGTAACCGCGCTTCTGTTCTTCGTCTTCGATCCATCTCTGGAGGGTCTGGATGATGCGCGCACCCTTCGGAAGGAGGATCGGGAGACCCTGACCGATGGTGTCGACGGTGGTAAAGAGTTCGAGTTCGCGGCCGATCTTGTTGTGGTCACGCTTGCGTGCTTCTTCGATCTGTTCGAGGTGAGCCTTGAGTTCGTCCTTGTTCGGGAACGCGGTACCGTAGATTCTCTGGAGCATCTTGTTCTTCGCGTCGCCTCTCCAGTAAGCACCGGTGCAGCTGGTGAGCTTGAATGCCTTGATGGCACCTGCGGCAAAGAGGTGCGGACCTGCGCAGAGGTCGGTGAAGTCTCCCATCTTGTAGAAGGAGATTTCGGCGTCTTCGGGAAGTTCATTGATGAGTTCGACCTTGTAGGGTTCGTCCTTCATGAATTCGAGCGCTTCCGCACGGGGCAGGGTGTAGCGTTCGAGCTTCGCGTTTTCCTTGACGACTTTCTTCATTTCCGCTTCGATCTTGGAAAGCGTTTCGGTGGTGAAGGGAACTTCGGAGTCGAAGTCATAGTAGAAACCGTCGGCGATTGCGGGACCGATGGTGAGCTTGGTTTCGGGGAAGAGTCTCTTGACGGCAGCGGCGAGAACATGGGACGCGGTATGACGGAATACATGAGCACCGTCTTCGTCAGCGAAAGTGAGGAGTTCTACGTTGGCGTCAGCGTCAATGGGAGTGGTGAGATCAACAACCTTGCCGTTTACCTTGCAGGCGATGACTTCACGGGAGATGAGTTCGGCAGCTTTTGCGGCGTCGTACACGGTAACGGGCGCGTCGAACTCGAGAACTTTGTCAGCAAATCTTACGTTGAACATGAGTGTGTACCTCCGGTATGAGATAGGAAAAAGGGGTTCCGGCTGCGGCGGGAAAAAGAAAAAAGCCGCGGCAGGAACAAACTGTTCGGGGTGCGGAGAACGTCCGCACGGTTCCACCCGAGCTTTCACTCAATTTTATAAGGTTGTAAAGCCGTTTTCTTCGGCAGGGTGGTACCAGCACAGCTCCGTGGAAACTTTTCAGCTGCCGTTTCTCTCTGGACACGGAGTGGTTGTGTTGACATATCCCATGGGAGTTATTATAGCAGATTATTTTGGGGTTGTCAAGAGAATTTTTATGGGGATATAAATGAGGAGGAACTTTTTATAAAAGTTCCTCCCCGGAAATTCTGTTTATCTGCGTTACGGAGCAGTATCAAGTTCCATGAACTGCTTGACGGTTTTTTCGATGAGCTTTGCCTGCGGTTTTTCGTTGGCTTTGAAGTGGGACGCCCAGTCTTTTTTCTGGCTGCGTGCAACGAGAATATCGAGCGTGTAGGAAAGCCCCCAGTTGTCGAAGACGTCGGCGAAGTCGGCGGTTTTGCCCTGGATGACGAGGTCGATCATTTCGTAGGTTGTGTCGTCACGGGCGTACTTGCTCTTGAGGGCGACGTCGTAAACAGCGGGACGGACGGTCTTGAAGCCGCCGGCTGCCATTGCTTCGAGAATAATCGCGGATTTTTCGATCTGTTCCTGCGTCTTGCCCTTCGGGATGCCTGCGGCGGAGGTGTGCGCTGTTGCGTGCGAATAGTAATTCGTCTGGGATTCGTCAAACTTGGTCATCGGGATAATACCGAAGTCCTGTTCCATGTCACGGAGCTGAACGGAAGCGAAGAGTCTGTCTACCATGAACAGACAGCGGCCTTCCTTGAACGCGGTACTGCGTGCGGAACCGTCTTCGTTTTTGATGACGGGAGACGCTTCGAACAGCGTGTGGTACAGCTTTTCCACGATCTGTACCTGCTTTTCCGTGTTGATGCAGTGGGTCGGGATGCCTTCCGCGTCACGCTGTGTGATCGGCTGTTCCCATGCGAACTGGTAAACAAACGAAAAACCGTTGTCCTGACCGTAGCCGAAGCGGTCAACTGCATGATCCATTACACCGTTGCCGTCCACGTCCATAGTCGCACCTTCGGCGAGGGTTTCCAGCATATCTGCCGTCCAGCGTCCTTCCTTGACGATCGAATAAATATCTTCGTCCGGATACAGCTCGTTCATCATATTCGTGTTGAAGTAGGTGCAGACGGTGTCGTAGTAGTTGTCAAGGTCGTACATACCGGTCAGAACGTAGTAGTGACCGCCGACGGAATACGCGTCGTTTACTCCCTGATACCACCACGGCTTTTCGTAATCGATATAGCTTGCCTGCGTGGTGTCAAGCAGATAACCGCCTGCCGCGCTTGAACCGAGATGGCGGTAATGGTAAATGACGGAGTCGTATGCATTGTCACCCGCCGTAACGGAAGCGGTGAGCATGGTCGGGTCGCCGTCATTGCCGAGAACAGGCTGTGCGATGTGGATGTCAAAGCGTTCTTCCAGAACAATGTTCCGGTCGTATACCGCGTCGTTGACTACGTCACCCGTCAGTTCTTCAATGTAAATACCGTTGGTGTGCGACGGACAGCAGTTTCGGGTCAGGATTACATAATCCGAACCTTCAAAGGTGATTTCCGGCAGTTCGTCCGTGATTTCGGTTTCCTCCGGAGCCGGAGCGGTTTCTTCTTCCGCAGTCGCCGTCGGATTTTCCGTACCTGTCGTTCCCGCTTCGTCCGGAGTTTCCGGATTGGATTCCGAACATGCCACCATTGAGGGTACCAGCATGAGAAGTACCAGCATCAGTGCTGTAATTTTCTTCATGGGAATTCTCCTTTCGCTTTTTGAGAATCAAAAATTATTTTTCCTGTTTAAAAGTTTTTGAAAGGAGGTTGGGGGAAACTTTTTTCAAAAAGTTTCCCCCAAGAAAAATGAATTCAGATATTATTCACCCTTGTATGCTTTCACGAGCTTCTGCATGGTCTTGTCGTAAACCTTGGCGTTCTTCTGATAGAAGGAGGCGAAGGTTGCGCCGCGGTCGGACGTGGTCGAACGGAAGATCTGACCGATGGAGTTGAGTGCGTAGGAGTGGAGGCATGCGAAGTCGAAGTATACGCCTTCGAGGATGATGTCAAAAATGGTCGCTACGTTTTCATCACGCGCGAACTTTTCCTTCAGAAGCGTGCCGAAGTAAACGTCGGTAACGGTACGGTAGGATTCCGCAGCGAACGCTTCCATGAATGCGCAGGTTGCGTCCAGACGTTCTACGTTGGTGATCGGGATGCAGAGAACGGTTGCGGAGTCGTGAACCGCGGTACTGTAGTTTTCCTGATCTTCGCCGAACTTCGGGCAGGGAAGGATCGCATAGTCGCTTTCCATGTCACGGAGCTGTTCGGAGGTTTCCGCGCGGAACGGGAGGAACATCAGCGTGTCTTCGGAGAACTTCGCGATACCGGTCTGTTCACCCGCTACGGAACCTTCAAGAATGTAGGTACCGGTGTTTTCGTACATCAGCTTCTGCAGTTCTTCCGCAAAGGATACCGCGCGTTCGCTGTTGATGATGAGGTAGGGATAGCCTTCGTCGTCATAGTCGCAGAAACGGAAGTCCGCGCCGCCGACGAGATAGTCCATCATACTGATCGTGTGTGCAGCGAAGCCGTAAATGTCGTCCACGTCGCGGACGGTGTCACCGTTGGCGTCGATGTAGGTGCCTTCGATGTACTTCTGCATCACATCATAGTTCCAGCCGCCTTCCAGAACGATCTGATAGAGATCATCCACGGGGCTGTACATATTTTCAAAGATGGAATTGTTGACGTAAACGACCCCCATGTTCATCAGCATGGTCATGGTTGCGTCGCCGGTGAGGTAATAGAGACGTTCGTTCGCGATGGTTGCCGCTTCGATGAAGTTCTTTGCCCACCACGGCTGGTCGGTGTCAATGTACTTCATATCATAGAAGTTGAAGTACAGACCCTGCGTTGCCTGCTTCATCAGCTGATACTGCTGCCCCCAGACGGTCTGATAGTCGTCAATGCCCGCTGTGACTGCGGTCTGCGCCGCACTTGCGGCATCGCCCGGGATCGGAACGATCTTGATATTCAGGCGTTCTTCGACCGCGAGGTTGCGGGCATAGATCGCGGAATCCAGTGCGTCACCGGTGTCTTCTTCCACATACAGTTCGCGGCGGTTCTTTTGCCCGTCGAGGTGGATGCAGTTGATTTCCGTACCGGCGAAATCCAGATCGTCCGGCAGATTGTCGGGCGTGTTCTGACGGGTGATTTCGGTTTCTTCGGGGACAGCTTCCTCAACAACTTCGGGAGCTACATCGGATGCGCCGGAGTCGGTATTTTCTTCGTTCGTACCGCTTTCCGCACAGGATGTGATCGTCGGAAGAAGCATAAGAAGCGCAAGAAGAATGGATAAAGTCTTCTTCATGGTGTGTTCCTCCATATTCATGTTAAACGAAATAAAATGATACTTCAATTATACTATATTTCCGGAAAAAGTCAATATTTTTTGTACGTATTGTGAAAAAACACAGCCTTCAGAAATAAAAAAGAATATCGCAATACGATATTCCCGCACAACCCCCTGTCAATTTATCCAGTTTGAAAGTTTTTGAAGATGGGTCGATACTTCCGCAGGAAGTATCAAGGGGAAGGAACTTTTTTCAAAAAGTTCCTTCCCCAATAAATGAGATTTACTTATCCCAGACCAGCGTATCGTTTTCTTCGCGGATCGGGATGAAGACGGGCATTTCCTTGCGCCCTGCCGAAGAGCTGTTCGGAGAGTGGATGCTCAGGTACATCTGACCGTCGGTGTGGGTGAAGATCATGCCGTGGCCGCCGTCGTACTGACCGGTCATCGACTTCGAGTACAGTACCTTTTCTTCCTGGATCCACGGGCCGGTGATTTCGCCGGATTCGCTCCGCGCGATGCCGACGCAGTAGCCGTACTTGTCCCAGTTCGACCAGATCATCAGCAGACTGCCCGCTTCGGTCGTGTACATCCAGCAGCCGTCGGTGACGCCGTTGGTCGACCATACCGGATCGTCCGCGCGGAACATTTCCACGGGTTCCGTCACGAACTGTGTCAGATCGGCGTTCATCTTCGCGCAAGCCATGCGTCCGATTTTGTCGTCGGTGGAGGTCCATTCGTGAACGAAGACCATCCACGGATCGCCGTTTTTATCCACATAGAACGTGCCGTCGATGGAGTCCCAGTCCTTCGGGGTGATGTGACCGTTCGTGATTTCAACGAACGGACCCATCGGGGAGTCGGATTTCAGGATCGTGCAGCCGCGGTGGTTGGTTTCGGACGACAGATAGGTCGTGAACATATAGAACGCGCCGTTATACTTGTGGACTTCCGGTGCCCACTGGCATCCGCCGACGTTCGCCGGGGTTTCCACGACGTGATACGGGCCTTCCCACTTGCCGTCAAGCGAACCGGAGGTGTTCTTCCAGCAGACCCAGCCGGTACCGTAGGCGTAGTAAACGCCGTTGTCGTACACGATGCAGGGGTCGCGGAGCTGTTCGATGCCGGATTCGATCAGAAGCGGCTTGACCTTTTCGGTTACGTCAAGGTTTGCGGGAACCTTCGCTTCGTCCTCGCCGACGTAATTTTCAATGAAGTTTTCGATTGCACACATACGCGCGTATCCTCCTTTGTAGGCAATGATTATGCTTGTTTTTTCCTCGGTCACGATCGTTCTGATGGCGTACTCGTTTTCCGAGAGGGTGTTCATGAGTTCAAGACATTCCGGACGTCTGGCGGAGTTTACAATCAGCTCGCAGGGCTTTTCGTTGTCCGGATCGTAGTCGTCGAGCGGACGGAGCGTCACGTCCAGCTTTTCGTCGAGAGCGTAGCGGAGCTGCAGGATGTCGTCCCGTTCGTCTGTATCGACGTCGACGTTGTAGGTCAGCCAGAAATTGCAGTCCTCACCGCGTTTTGCAAAAACGATGTCGGCAGCCTCCGTCACAGATTCCGTTACTTCAGACACGGTTTCATCAGGGGAGTCCCCGTCCGAACAGGAGACGTACGTCAGCGCCAGAACGGCAAGCAATAATATTGTAAGAAATTTTTTCATCATGAATCCAGTTTTCTCAGCCGTGCAATTACCGTCATCATCGCGCGGGCGACGGTCAGACGGCGGATCTTCGCGCGGTCGTTCTTCCCGTTGAAATGGACGGTCATCGTTTCGGTACCGTGTGCGTCCGCAATACCGAAGCAGACCGTGCCGACTGGCTTTTCGGGCGTTCCTCCGCCCGGACCCGCGATTCCCGTGACGGAAACGGCAATGTCCGCGCCGGTCACGCGGCGCGCACCTTCCGCCATGTATCCCGCGCACTGTTCGGAGACCGCACCGTAGGTCTGCAGCACATCCGCGGGAACGCCGAGGACGTTTTCTTTCACGGAATTGGCGTAGGAGACAATCCCGCCGAGCAGAACGTCGGAAGCTCCCGCGATATCCCCGACCCGTGCGGCGATCATGCCGGCGGTGCAGCTTTCGGCGGCGGCGAACGTCATATGATGCTTCCGCAGTTCGGCGATCATCGCCAGAACGACGGCGTTTTTCGCGTCATCGGGCGTGTCGGTTTCGGTGTAAATGTACGGTGCCACGTCGGTTGTATAAATCTTATCCGCCGTCTGACGGCAGAGCACCTTCGCTTCGTCGAGCGTGTCGGCAAACGCCGTCACGCGGATGCGGACTTCGTGTTCACAGGCATACGGCGCAATGGTCGGATTGACGGCTTCCTCCATCATCGGACGGAGAATCGCTTCCGCACCGGATTCCCCGATGCCGTAAAGATGCAGATTGAGACTGTAGATCGTGTGCGGTGAGAACTTCTTCAGATATGGCTCCGCACACTCGACAAACATCGGCTCGCATTCGGACGGCGGCCCCGGGAGAAGAATGGCGTACTTCATCTTTCCGTCGATCTCCCCGTCCAGCGCGATACCGGGCGCGGTTCCCCATTTGTTGTAGAAAATCGTCGCTCCGTCCGGCACTTCCGCCTGCTGGAGATTGTTTTCGGTCATCGGACGGCCGATTTTTTCGAAGAATTCCACGAGATCCCGCTTAACATCAAGGTCGGTGTGCATCCCACGTCCGAAGGCTTCCGCAGCGGCGATTTTCGTGATGTCGTCGCAGGTCGGACCGAGACCGCCGGTGATAATCAGTACGTCGGAGCGGCGGAGCCCCTCGTCAATGGCGGCACGCAGCCGCGCCGGATTGTCGCCGACGACGGACTGATGATAGGAAGCGAACCCGAGCGACGCGAGTTCGCGGGCAATGAATGCGGCGTCGGTGTTGACGATATCCCCGAGAAGGATTTCCGTCCCGACGCAGAGAATTTCACAAATCATAAATGATGTACCTTTCACAAAGGTTTTGTAACACGCCTTCGGCGTGGAAGGTAGAAAAACGCCGTTGGCGTTTTTCAAAATTAATCGCCTGCGCGGCGGGCGCACAAAGGGGCTCAGGCGCCGCCCCTTTGTGAATTGCCGGCTTGGAAAATCGTACGTGCAGTTGATAAAATTACGAAAACTGTCTGTTCGTTCATAGATACAGTGATCGAAAATTGTCAGTTTTTATCGGGCTAACCGCGGGCGAAGGGGAGAGGTATCCGCTCCGAGTAGGGATATCCTCTCTTCCGAACGATCTGCCGCGTGCAAACCGCTGTCTGTCTGAGGCCTCGAGGCCGAGTCTC
>JBGVOJ010000403.1:0-2482 GCA_045126415.1 Eubacteriales bacterium
CAGCGTGATCGACTTTACAAAGTCCCCGCGCGAGGTGTTCAACCTGATCCGCGGTCTGTCCCCCATGCCGTACGCCATGACCCGCACGCCGGACGGAAAACTGCTCAAGTTTACCTCCGCTGAGGCGCCGTCGGACGAAACGTCCGATGCGGAAGCCGGCACCGTGCTGTCCGTGGACGGCGGAAAAATCAAGATTGCCTGCGGAGGCGGCGTTCTGAACGTAACCGGTGTGGTTCCGGAAGGGAAGAAGCCCATGCCTGCCGCAGACTACATCCGGGGACGCAAGCTGTTCGCCGGTGACGTTCTGAAATACGAATAAAATAGCAATATACGAAAACAAGAGGTAATTTCATGCCCTACTTCTATGGATTTGACTGGTCGTACATTGTCTACGTGCTTCCTGCGCTGATTCTGGCGATGTGGGCGCAGCACAATGTGAAATCGACCTTTGCGAAATACAGCCGGGTTCCTTCGGGAATGACCGGTGCGGATGCCGCGCGACTTGTTCTGCAGGGCTACGGCATCGGAAACGTCGGGATCGGCAGAGTCAAGGGTCAGCTGACCGACCACTACGACCCGCGCTCGAATTCCATCAGCCTGTCCGAGACGGTTTACGACGTCCGGACGGCCGCCGCCGTCGGTGTTGCCGCGCATGAAGCCGGTCACGCCGCGCAGTATGCGGAAAATTACGGCCCGATCAAGCTGCGTGCGGCGATCATTCCGCTGACCAACATCGGTTCCAGCCTCGCGATGCCGCTTGTACTGCTCGGGATCTTGATGTCCTTTGAGTCGCTGGCCTACCTCGGCGTGATCTGCTTCGGCGTGTCCGTCGTGTTCCAGCTTATTACACTGCCCGTCGAATTTGACGCTAGCCGCCGCGCTGTGAAGGCACTGGCGGATTCCGGTTATATGACGGACGAGGGACTGTCCGCCGCGAAGCAGGTACTGACTGCCGCCGCGCTGACCTATGTTGCCGCACTGGCGGTTGCCATCGGAAACCTTCTGCGGCTGCTGACGCTCGTCAACCGCTCCAGACGGGACTGACGTCTCCCATTGACTATGAATAAAACGACAAACAATACAAAGAAGAAAACTGCCCGTTCGATGGCACTCGAATCGCTGATCGCGCTCGAGCGGGACGGACGGTACTCCAATCTGGAGATCAATTCCGCCCTTGTCGCGTCCTCTCTTGAAGGCGCTGACCGCGGACTGTATACCAGACTGGTCTACGGCGTGACCGAACGGCGGATCACGCTTGACTACATCATCGGGAAATATTCCCGCATTCCTGCAGACGGTCTCGACCCGGATGTCCGCTGTGCGCTCCGGATGGGAATTTATCAGCTCGTCTGGATGGACCGCATTCCGGAACACGCCGCCGTCGGCGAATCCGCCGGACTGGTGGCGAAGCGCTCGACGGGGTTTGTGAATGCCATCCTGCGTTCATTCCTGCGGGACGGGAAAAAATATACTCTGCCGGACAAAAACGCGGATTTTATGGAATATCTCTCCGTCGCGTACTCGGTTCCGCGTGACTTGTGTGAACTGCTGTACAGATCGGCGGGGGATGAGATCGAACCTCTGCTGGAAGCGATGAACCGTGAACCGCAGATTTCCCTTCGTGTGAACCGGCTGAAATTTTCCGTGGAGGAAGCGGCGGCGAAAACCGGCGGCACCGTTTCGGCAGTCGCACCGGACATCGTGAAGGTGCCGTCGCTCGACGATACCGCAAAAGCCGGTATTGATGAAGGATTATGGTTCGTGCAGGACGAAGCCTCGAGGATCACCTCGGCGGCGGTCGGGGCAAAAACGGGCGAAATCGTCGTGGACACGTGTGCGTGTCCCGGCGGAAAGAGCTTTTCCATGGCGATCGACATGGAAAACCAAGGTACGCTGTATTCCTTCGATTTGCACAAAAACAAGCTGTCCCTGATCAAATCGGGGGCGGAAAAACTCGGCATCACGATCATTGAAACCGGATGCCGTGACGCACGTGAACCGGACGAAACTCTCGTCGGCAAAGCGGACCGTGTCCTCTGCGACGCACCGTGTTCCGGTCTCGGCGTCATCGCGAAGAAGCCGGACATCCGGTATAAAGACCTTTCCGCGGTCGGACGTCTGCCCGAAATCCAGTATCCCGTGCTCTGCGGCGCGGCGGCGTACGTGAAAGACGGCGGTACGCTCGTTTACTCCACCTGCACGATCAACCGTGCGGAAAACGAGGATGTTGTGGAAAAATTCCTCGCGGAACACATAGAATTCGTGCTGTCCGAAGCAGGCATGCGTACGTTCTGGCCGCATCGTGACGGCTGCGACGGATTCTTCTGCGCAGTCATGAAGAAGAATTAGCTTAAATCTTTCAACTGCAGAAACAATCAGGTGTTCCATAATCTGCACCCAACTTTGTCTATCCATATAGTATAAAAGTTTTTGAAAAGGGGTGCGGGGAAAAAATTTTTTAAAAAATTTTTTTCCCGCGAAA
>JBGVOJ010000404.1:0-7437 GCA_045126415.1 Eubacteriales bacterium
GGAATATCCACACCTTCGTTGAGAATGTCGACTGTGAACAGGATTTCCAGATCCGCTTCATCGCTCTGCAGATCGTTATAGGCACGGACACGCTCGCCGATATCGTTCCTACCGGTCAGATATGCCGTTTTATATCGTTCGGACATGACCTCACACATCATGCGTGCATGGGTAACGTTCCGGCAGAAAGCAAGAGCTTTGAGCTTACCGGGGACACGATGGGCTTCAATTTGCTCGGCAATGAAATCAGCATGCTCATCGCTGGCAAGCTGTGCGATCATCTTCCGTTCTTCGCTTTTCGTCAGTCCGTAATTCACAAGCTGGTCGCGAATACCGTAATATTTGAACGGCACAACCAAATCATTGATGATGGCATCCCGCAGGCGGAGTTCATAGGGGACGTTCTTGTTGAACAGTTCAAACACGTCCTGATTGTCCATACGTTCCGGTGTCGCAGTCAAACCGAGCAGGAATTCCGGTTCAAAATAAGCGATGATCTTCTTATAAGTTTCAGCGGTAGCATGGTGGCATTCGTCGATGATGATATAATCGAATTCGTCCCGTGCAAACAGTTCCAGAGATCTGCACATCGTCAGATTGGTGGCGAACACGAAATCCGCGTCCATTTCCTTGCTTTCACCGCTGAAAATACCGTATGTAACATTGCTGCCGAACACATCCGTGAATGTTTCCAACGATTTTTTCAGAATAGAACCTTCATGAACAATGTAAAGCAGCCTGTCCGGATTGAAATTCAGCGCATCAAAGGCAGCAAGATAGGTTTTACCACTGCCTGCAGCGCTGACGACCAGAGCTTTGTTTTCTCCAACTGCACGGTATCGGTTCAGTTCCTTGAGCGCTTTCCGCTGCATGAAATTCGGTTTGACATTACTGGCGGAAAGGTCGTAGTCCATGTCCCATCGCTCG
Organism: Eubacteriales bacterium; assembly: GCA_045126415.1. Classification (GTDB taxonomy): domain Bacteria; phylum Bacillota; class Clostridia; order Oscillospirales; family CAG-272; genus UMGS1696. Next base: position 928 of record JBGVOJ010000404.1, read on the forward strand.
ATGGCAAAATTCAGCTTGTTGGAATAAAGTCCGATAATGTCATTGTTCAGCAGATGTGTCGCTTCCCACTTGTCCTCGAATTCCGTCATTGCCTGAGTGTACACATCCGGTGTCGTTTCCCGAACAACCACATCCCATTCGATATTTTTCAGCAGAGCATATCGGGTAATATTGGATGAACCAACAATTACTTCGTATCCGTCATCAAATTCAAACAGATAGCCCTTGGAGTGATAGCCTCGTATAGAATAATGCTCGTCGTGAAAGCATTCATAATCCAGATGGCACTGGAAATTGCTGTGCTTATTCTGCAGGGCAAAGAAGCTTTTGATGGATTCAATGTCGGTAAAATTCTGGTATGTTGAAGTGATAATCCGCCCATGTGCACCGCGTTCCACCGCCGCTTCGATATCCTTGAACAGCAGAACAAGGCCAGCCTTTTTGATGAAGCTGACCGAGAAGGAGAATGCCTTGCACCGGCGTAGGTTGTCCTTGATTTTGTCAAGGAAGGTTGTGGCGGTGTAGTTGGTTAGAAATTGATTGGACATGGGTGAATCCTCTGTTCTTTATTGTCAGAAACGATCATTATTTATCACTTTTATTTATATTATAGCACAGATTATGGTAAATCTCAACCACCTGAATGAACAGAGAATGAGTTGTTACAAATGATTGGCTCATAAACAAATTCAGCCGGTACGCTTCCCTCGGGCATACCGGCTTATTTATTGATTACAACGGTGCAAAGTCTGTTCTCACAAAAGGTGGGCGTGAAACACGTCTCCCTATTCATAGCTGCTTTCTCAGCATAATGATCTCGTCCGTACGGTATTCTTCCGCAAATCCACACTGCAGAAACAGCGTCACCGCCGGATTGTCGATGGCAATATCATCGTACAGTACGTTCACGCCATTTTCCTTCGCTGCCTGACACAACAGGTTCAGTCCGGATCTGCCGTAGCCGCGTCCGCGGTACTTCGCATGAACAATGACATCGGCGACGGTAATCCCGCGTTCTTCGTCCAGGTGATACGCGATCTCCCCTACAAATGTGCCGTCATCCAACTTGAGATATCGGTAAAACCGCTTATTTTCATGATGCATGATCCACCGGTCATACCATGCCATCCATTTTTCACGGGGAAACGGAATTGTGCCGCCGTATGCGTGATTGTAGGACATGGTTTCCGGATCGGCGAGCAGTTCCTCCTTGAACCACAGTTCATCCAAAGTCGGCGTGTGCAGTTTCATTCCTGCCTCCGGTATCTCATCTGAACCAGTTCGCTGTCGTGTTTGGGCTCGATTCATGTTGTTTCTCCTGTTTTTTTATTACTGTTATTATAACCGACAGGAGCAGGTGATGTCAAGATTTTGGAGGATCAGCGTATTTCTTTGCTTACTGCGGCGCAATTCCTGCACATCTCAGAACGATCAGACATGCCCCATGCCAATAAGTTCTTTACTTCACTATTTTTCCGTCCTATATTTCAACCTGCTTTTATATAATTTAATTCCTGCCTTTTCAGGTCCTGCTTTTCCCCAGCACAGTATATATGCCGCTGCACAGATCGGAATTGCCCACAATACATCGAGAATCGAATGCTGTTTCAGAAATACCGTTGCCATGCAGATCAGCACTGCCGTAATGGGAAAGAACAGCTTCCATCGCAGTTTCTGCAGCTTCGGTGCATGGAGTCCGGCAAGACATACAGCTGCTGAGCCGATCACATGGATGGACGGACAGACATTGGTGTTGGAATCAAACTGATAGAATTCTGCCATGAACTGCGTGAGATAATTATCACGGGCAAACTCCACGGGACGCAGCTCCTGACAGGTAGGGTAAATCAGATAGGCAAACAAGGTTGCGGTATAAGTAATCACTGTGAATTTCATCAATCGCCGGAACGTGTCTATGTCATAAAACAGTGTGTAAAGGTACATTCCCACCAGATAAACAAACCAGAACATATATGGAACCACAAACAGCTCGCAGAACGGGATCAGATCATCGATGGGATGGTACATGACATGGCAGTCTTCAACAGGACGAAACAGTTCAAACGTCCAGAACAGAATTCCGAAGACGGGCCAGAACAACAGGTATTTCAGATGCGAAAACTCCGGCGTATTCAGCATGTGGAAGCGGAACTGCCGGTAATCAACAACAGGTTTCAGATTCATTTTCATATTATGTATTTCAGATAGGAAGATGAAGTTTCATATGACTTTTTTTCGGTATTTCTTCCATGCGGGAAGCAAGCGTACACTGGAACTTCATATTCGGATAGATTTTTCGTACTTTTTCATCGGGATAAAACCGATCGTAAAACTGCCAGAAACGATGATACGAACAACCGTCACCCTGACGTTCATTCATACGGTATACCACGAATGCGGAATGAATCGAATCCACAATGAAGAAGATCACCCCGAACCATGTGAGCGGTATGCCGATGGATACGGGGATAAGTTCTATCATGGCACTCATGCCAGGATACAGCTCCTTTCCCCAGAAAAGAGCGAGAATGCCCCAGAAGAAACAGTAGAGGAGATTGATCCGTCCGTGCAGATTCAGCGGAAAATCCCGATAATCCCAGGAAACCGTACCGACAACTTTTTCCTGTATCACCGAGCAGATGTATTCATACCCACCGCCGAGAACCGAACCGGCAAGAAAAATTACAGACGGACGGCAATCCATCACCGGCCACAATCCTAGCGTCATAACAAGCGCACCGAAGCCGTACACCAGATTAAACGGTCCCCAGACAAGTCCTTTCCGGCTTTCGATTTTGTGGTACCGAAGCATACACCAGAGCGTTTCGATCACCACGCCGAGAAAACAGCCGATCACAAAAATCCAGAACAGCTTATAGAAATTCAAACATTCAGCAAAGATCGTTTCCACATTCATTCCCTCCTGACAGCGGATTATAACCTCAGTTCTGACCGATCATCATACAGTTTCCAGAAATTGCGGATGGCGTTCTCATAAGCGGATTTGTCCACAACATAGCTCATGGCGTGTTCCGCTCCCGGGACGATCAGAAGATGCTTTTCTGATGCGCAGGCTTTATAATTTTCGTATGTCATTTCTACAGGAACAAAACGGTCGTCCGTTCCGTGAATAAAAAGAACCGGTATATTCGTGTTTTTCAAGGCTTCCGTCGTCGAATAAGATTTTGAATCCGCCTTTATTTTTCTTCTGCACAGATCATTTGCCGCTGCACTGCGGATTCCGTCATAGGAAAGATGGAAATTGTCCTGTACAACGTGCTTCCAGATTGCATACGGAGACGTAAATCCGCAGTCAGCCACAATTCCTGCGACATTATCCGGCATATCCAGTCCCGCGGCCATCAGAATCGTTGCCGCCCCCATAGAAACTCCGCCAAGATACACTGGCAGAAGCATATCCGTCTTTTCGTTCACCCAGTTTACCCAGTCCCGGCAGTCGAAACGCTCTGTCAGACCGAATCCCATATAGTCTCCGCCGCTGTTTCCCTGACCGCGCTGTTCGGCAAACAGGATGCTGCATCCGCTGTCGTGCCAGAAATCCGCGATGATCCCGAAGTCCTGCGACCATGTGGAACGCCACCCATGCATGGCGATCACCACACGTTTTGGATTCTCAGACGGCCACCAGTGTCCGACAAGCCGGGTGCCGTCCTCCGCCGTGATCTCTGCTGTTTCGGTGACCCGTTCTTCCAGAGAAGCGGCAGCATTGCGGATCCTTGCGGCCAGCTCGCGGTTCTGTTTCTCTCCCATCATCTTTTCCTGACTTTTTACCATGCTTTTCGGTGCCTGCCGATCCAGTGCAACCCGCATCAGGTACTCTGTGATGGCATGGGATACGGCAGCGGCTCCGGCAATTCCTGCAGCGGTGATGGTGCTTCCGATAATAATTTTTCTTGTTTTATCCTTCATACAGATATTCTTCTCCTTCTGCAATATATTTCATCACGATATTTTTGTTTACAGTATCAAGGCTGTGCAGAATGTCAGGAACGGTTCCCGTGGTGCAGAATGATATCTCCGGTTCAACAGCCATGGCAGATGACGGGAAACAAATCGGTGTCCCTGCGCTATCATTTTTGAAAGGACAGGCGATATAAAATCCAGTGTATCCGTAATTTCGCACTCTATATTCTGCTTTCGGAACTCATCCCGCAGAGCACGTGCACATGAATTATGTCCTTCTCCTGTATTGCAGCTGAGAATCAGGACTTTCATAAACACCACTCCTTTCATTACAGTTTCTTTCATACACCCGGGCAAGTCTGGGACGGTTATGCCGCTGGATAAAAACGAACAGCAGATTTCCGACAAGATACAGAACAGCAAATATCATGCCGCCCACCCCCGGCCAATAGTCCATACAATGCAGTCCGGCAACACAGAGCAGACTGTGGATCAGCTCTGCAATACAGGTTTCATCCAGCAGATATCGGAGATCATCACTGCCGAAACCTTTCGGGAGTTCCTTACGCTTCATGAATTTTTTCATAATCCGGCTCATATCCGGCACTTTGTTCATCCATTTGCGGATACCGATTTTATTATATATTCTGCCGTCATCTTCCCATTCGTATGCTGTAAATGGAAAACAGTTGTATTTGATCCAGTGCTTCGGGATCATCCGTCCGACGGGAAAGGCAATGATGCTGATGAACGACAGATAGAGAAAGCTGTGAAACCATTCCATTGTTTTTCTCACCAAAAAGATACAGAGGTAACTGTGATGAGCATAGTATACCTCCCGAATCTAAACTGAAACTAAACTAATCAGATTTACGGACCCTTTTCCGCAAACAAATAAGAATAATAAAGGAAGTCAATAACAGTATGATCTCTGCTGACACAGAAATCCGGAATGCCGGAGATGTTATGTCGCCTGCACTCATTCCCATGACGGAAAAGATCATAATGGACGGAAACAGCCCGATCAGAGTCCCTGCCAGATACCGGCTAAAAGACGCGCCGCCTGCTCCGAAGTACATACTGACAAGGTCTCCCGGCAGAATCCCCAGCAGACGGATCATAACCGAAGACGACAGCGGGTGCTTCTGCGGAATATCTTTCAGAACGGACAGTTTCGGATGCTTCAAAGTAAGGGTGTTCAAAAATCCCGCCCCGGCTTTTTTTCCCATGAAATACGGCACGCTCGCCACAATCATAGAACCGAAAATATTGAGGAATACCGCAGCAGGCAGCGAAAATAATATACCGCTTGCTGCATACAGGATATTTCCGTAAATCAAAAAGGTAATACTTTTGAGCAGAAACAGCCCCAGCATCACCAGCACTGCTGTCACAGGCTTCTCCGATGTGAAATTCAGGATTCCTTCCATCGTAAGGTGTTCACGCTGGCTCCAGCAGATCAGTACAAGAACCATCCAGAACAGGACAATGCCGTAGTAATAGATCAGCGGTTTCTTTGGCTTTTTGACTTCATTCATTTGAGATTCTCCTTCTATTTTCTGCCACCATTATACTGCCCGAATCTAAACTGAAACTAAACTTTTCCGTGAAAATAAAAAACTGCTCCGCACAGTTTTTCTGTACAGAGCAGAAATATTCAATTCGCTATTGGCAATGTCACCGTAAACGAGGTAAGCTCATTTTCGCTGGTCACACCGACTTTTCCTCCATGAAGTTCCGTGACCTTCTTCACGATCGCAAGCCCGATCCCGTTTCCGGCGGATGCGTGAGATTCGTCCGCCTGATAGAATTTGTTCCAGATTTTTCCGAGCTTCTCCGGCGGGATGGTGCTGCCGGTGTTGGCAACACAAACAGTCAGACAGCCATCTTTGGCTTTAAGATCAACCCGCACACTGCCGAAGTCCGGTGTATATTTTACAGCATTATCGAGCAGATTGATCCACACCTGTTTCAGCATTTCTTCGTTGCCGGTGATCGTGTATTCATCAAAATCCGCCGACAGCTCGATGTGCTTTTTGTCCCATTTTTCGTCCAGCAGAAGGATCGCCGAGCGGATCTGTTCGGATATATTAAATGTAGTCGTATCCGTCAGAATCGTCTGATTCTCGATCTTCGTCATGTTCAGCACATTGGTTGCCATGGCAGACAGACGAAGGGATTCTTCTTCAATGATGTCAAGATACTCCCTCTGCTGTTCTTCGGTAAGATTGCCGCGCTTGAGCAGTTTGGTAAAGCCGGCAATGGAAACAATCGGCGTTTTGAATTCGTGAGAGAAATTGTTGATGAAGTCGCTGCGGAGCATTTCGGTGCTCTCCAGCTCCTCCGCCATTTTATTGAAGCTGTCAGACACATCCCGAAATGCCGGATATCGGCGCATAATACTGCCTGCGTTCATCCGGATTTTAAAGTCACCGGCAGCCAGTGCATCCATTCCGTCAATGAGATTTCGCACAGGCTTCAGTGGGAATTTCACCATCGCCACGGAAACCAAAGCACCGATAGGAACACTGATCAGAGCATTGAATACGATCAGAGAACCGGAATGGGGCACAGCTTCACCAGTAA
>JBGVOJ010000405.1:0-4709 GCA_045126415.1 Eubacteriales bacterium
ATATTGCTCAGCATCGGCGAATAGGCAAAGAGGAAACTCGTGTAGATGGAGTCGTGAATCAGGTCAATAAGATCCGAGGAAATCAAGTCACGCGAATATTTCAGTTTCAGGTTCACTTCATACCATGCGGGAGTCACCGTCCGGTAGGTCTGCGCGTTCAGTGCTTCCAGAACAGCCGCCGCCATTTCCGCATCGGTACAGGTCACGGGAATTGCTGTAAGCAATACACAGTCCCCGACAAGGTTCCGGTAGGCTTCCTGGGATTCGTCCAACTTCGGGGAAGGCAGGAAACCGAAGTCGTCCGCCATATCACGGAAACCGCTTGCACTGCCCATCACGCCATTGCAGAACAAAGACTTTCCTACAATAAACGGAGAAGTATCCTCGGTGTAGGAGCCCTTCTGGTTAAAGAGAGTCACTGCTTTTTCCGTCAGCGCGACCGCACGTTCCTGATTCATGTCGATAACAATATGACCGTCTTCTCCAAACGAGGTATACGGTACATTGCCGCAGTACATGAACGGGTCAACCGCAGAATACGTCTTGTAGGCAACATAGCCCAGCTGATCTTCCGGATCGGTCTGCCCGTCCCCGTTCAGATCGACATAAGCAGACGCGATCATTTCGCTCATCTTGTCAATCGTCCACTTTCCTTCAAGAACAAGGTTGTAAAGGTCGTCCGGATTTCCGAACAGATCCGTGTAGATTCTCTTGTTGAAATACTGAACGAAAAGCTGATACAGGGTCGTCACGCTGAAATCCCCGGTCACAAACACGCGGCTGTCCTTTGTGATCTGCAGATTTTCCATAAACGTCGTGTTCCACCAGGGCTGTTCAAAGTCAAAATACGGCAGTTCAAACACATTGCGGTAATATCCTTTCGTCGCCGTCTGTGCCATCCCGTACTGTTCGCCCATATACACATCAAACGAATCATCGTTTGCCATAATCAGATTGCCGACCAGCGTAGCGATGGTATCCCAGTCTCCCGTAGGTTCCGGATAATACTGCAAATCCACATTCAGCCGTTCTCTTACCGCCAGATTGCTTTCAATCACGGTATCCGCAACGACTTCACCGGTCAGTTCTTCTCCGCCCTTAATCAGTGCCGTCCAATTGCGCTTGTCGCTGTGATAGATTGTAAACGTCTCCCCGTTGTAATCCAGATCCGCCGGCAGGGTGTCCGGCGTATTTTCACGGGTGATTTCGGTCTCCTCCGCAATTTTCTCTGCCTGCATGGAATCGGCGGTCACCACGGCGGACTGTTCCGTTTCGGAAGCATTCGGTGTCTCACTGCACGCGGCAAACGACGGCAGAAGCATCAGAACTGCAAGAAGCAGTGCCGGAAGGCGTAAATGTTGTTTTCGCATGTTCAGTTCTCCTTTGCAGAAAATAAAATATTGATAAAAGCAAACCACTTTTTCCCTAAAAAGCGCACTTTCCTCTTCCCGATTATTCCATCTCATCGAATACTGTTTTCATTCCAAGTATAGCATATTTTCACATTTTGTCAAGAGTTTTTCCGTCAATCAAACATTTCTCCGATTTTTCGTCTTTCCGTCTTATTGACACTGTATGAAAACCATGCTATAATTATATATTACGAACGATCAGAAAATTGTATTTGCCGCAAACGGAGAAAGCTGCTTTCATGGAAAACGGAAAAAAAACACCCGAAGAGCTTGCGAATCTGAAAGATACCATCCGCCGCGATGTCGAACAGAAAATCCGCCAGTCCGGCACGCCGAAGGATTTTACCGCCTCCTTTGAGGTCGAATCCCTCTCCTCCGTAGGACAGCAGGTTGTACGGGAGACCCGCCGCAGTACCCCTGCCGGGGACGACGATTTCTGGAACCTCGGCCGCCCGAAAACGCGGGTGTATAAAAAGCCGGACTTTTCCGACTCCCCCGTCGAAATGACCGACGTCAACGACACCGTGGAGATTTCGTACGACGTCACCGGCCCGGAAAAAATCGACGCGTCCGCCCACCGTCCCGCCGAAACTCCCGTGCAGCGCGGGCTTCATTCGAAACTGAACTACCGGTCCGCCGATAACACGGACATTCTCGGAGACCTGTTCGACGATATGCCCGAACGTACGGAAGAAACCGCCGTTTCGACCGTGCCTTCCATGAACGGCATGAATATCCCGGCAAGGGGACCGGAACATCCGCGTACGTCCACCGCCACCACGCCCGAAGGACGGCAGACCATCGTTCACGATGCACCGCCGCGGTATCAGACGTCCTCATACAAACGTCAGAGCAGCTTCAACCCACAGAAAAAGGCACAGGACGACGAACGCAAAGAACGCCGGAAACGCCATACCGGCTATGAAGTCCTCGCGAAATACAGCGGAAGCGGTCTGCTTCTCCGTGAAGTCGAAATCCGCAGCTGGACATCCGACATCGACTTCTACGAACGCTTCATGGAAAACGCGGAAAAAAGCCATGCCGCCGCGCCCTCCGTTCCCTATACCGCCGACTACCCGAAGGTCAAATACTTCTCGTACGTCCCGCAGTACTCGCATATGAGCCGCGCCCAGCTCGATTTCTACCGCTGGGTCCGCGAAAACATCCGCCACGGCCGCTATCCCGACTGCGATCCGTCGTATATTCAATTGTATATTTATGAAATTCTGAACCTGCCCGAACTCATCCCCCCGGAATACGGCGCGGCACAGCTCGCGGGCATCTGGCTCCATTACCGCAGAACCGAACCGCGTCTCGACGGCTACCTCTGCGAATGGCTGCCCGATTACTGCCTGATCCACCACTGTCCGATGCCGGAAAAGCTGAAAGCCATCCTGCCGGAAATCGTGCCGAAAGCGCAGTTCAAGGAATTCTACTTTGACCTCAATCCGGAAACCGCGACGGAAGAAGACTACCTCACCCTCGCGAAAACGCTCATTGAGGCTTCGTCCGACTACGACTACCGCCGCAGCCGTTACTACAACGACAACCGCGACGCGTACGAACATCATCTGCCCCATGCGGTCGCGGCCGTCATCGGCAAGGCGATCGCCGGAGAAAAAGGCGTCTTTTCCCGCGAAAAAACCTACAAAATGTCCCGCGACAGCTACTGCGGCGCCATCGTTTCCATCGATGTCAAGCGGCGGATGAACATCGAGTTCTGCTCGTTCACCCGTTCGGCGGACACCCGCCACGCCGTCACGGCGATCGTGAAATATTCCGAAAACAAGCTCCGGCTGACCCTCGGCATCAAAGCCAAGCTCGGCGTGGACGGCATCACGTCCGAGGACAGCGTGACCATCGACGCGTATTTCGTACCGATGATGCCGCAGAAGGTCGTCAAGCCGAAGGAAGACCAGTATATGCCGGAGGATTATCTGAAAAACTATGAATCCGAGGACTCCGGCTTTGACTTCGGCGCGGCTGCCGAAATCGAACGGATGTCGTGGCAGAACACCAGTCTGCTGACCCGAGGAGAATTCGAGAATTCTCCGGAATTCGATGAAATTCCGGAAATCACGGAATCCCGCGAAGACACGCCCGACCTCAGCGAAAAAATCCCGCAGGCGGAAGAAACACCGGTCATTTCCGAACCGGAAGATCCTGTGGGAAACTCCGCAGTTCCGGCACAGACGCAGTCGGATAATTCCGATGAGGACAGCCTCCTCCGTGACGCACTGACAGCCGCGCTGAACGGCAGTTTCCACGATTTCTGCCGCGATCACCAGATTTACGACGGGGTTCTCGCCGACCGCATCAACACAAAATTCCTCGACATCCTCGGCGACATCGTCCTCGAGGAAAACGGAAAAAGCTACAGTATTATTGAAGATTACAGGGAGGACATCGAAACTTGGATGGAAGAATGAATAAATCGAATACGACCGCAAAAGTCCCGAGACGCATCCTCGGTACCCTGCTCTCGTCCCTGTCGGCAGGCGTCGTCCCGCGTTCGGGCGCGCCGTACATCGCCATCGGACGGAACGACGAAATCGAATCCCTCGTCACCTCGCTCGACCGCGTCGCGGACGGCGAAGGCGCGACCAAGTTCATTATCGGACGCTACGGCTCCGGCAAGAGCTTCCTGATCCAGCTCTCGCGCGGCTACGCCCTCGACCGCGGATTCATCACCGCCGACGCCGACCTTTCCCCCGAACGCAAACTTTCCGGTGCGGGCGGCAGCGGACTCGCGACCTACCGCGAACTGATGAAAAACATCGCGTGCAAGTCCTCCCCGGACGGCGGCGCACTGCCCGTCATCCTCGGAAAATGGTTCACGACCATCGGCGAAGAGCTGGTGAACGACGGAATTTCCGCCGATACGGAAGCATATCATGCGGAATTCGGCAAACGGATCATGAAGAATCTGCGTGAACTCGAATCGGACGTGGGCGGCTTCGACTTCGCGACTGTCCTGCGCGAATACTACAACGCATGGCAGACCGACGACGACATGAAGCAGTCCGCCTGCCTGAAATGGCTGCGCGGCGAATACAACACCCGCACCGAGGCACGTCAGGCAGTCGGCATCCGTTCGCTGTCCATCATCAGTGACGACAACTGGTACGACTACCTCAAGCTGTTCACGTCGTTTGCACGTCTCGCCGGCTACAGCGGTCTGTGCGTGTACATCGACGAATGCGTGAACCTCTACAAAATCCCGAACCGCATCTCGCGCGAGAACAACTACGAAAAAATCCTCGCCATGTTCAACGACACCATGCAGGGACGCGCGCC